>NZ_LZHB01000013.1:0-919 GCF_001690345.1 Gilliamella sp. Gris3-2 | reverse complement strand
TGAATTTTTTTATATTTTATAAGTTATAGGAATTTTTAGTGTTATTTTCAGTAATTTGAGAAACTACTGTAATGAATATACATAAAAACAAAACTAACGCCTTATCACAGAAAAGAGATATGGCGTTTATATCATTAAGAAAAAATAACGGTCACTCATTTGGCTAAGCGCTTTATGATCAGTCGCTAGGCCATTTATAACGTACTATAGAAAGTCCGATTGAAGCTGTTTGTGCCTTTAACTATGTAAATACCCCAAACTTAGTACACAACTCACGTAGAAAATCATGCTGCTTGTTTTAGTGTTTTATACTCAATCGGTGTCATGTTATTTAATGCCTCATGCGGTCTTTCGGTGTTATAAATCGTTAACCATTCTTCGGTTATTTTCCTTGCTTGTGCTAAGTTGTTAAAAAGATATAAATCGAGTACTTCAGTACGATAGGTACGATTAAATCGTTCAATATAGCCATTTTGATAAGGGCTACCGGGCTGGATATAATCAATGGTTATATCATGTGATTTAGCCCAGTTTATAAAGGTTTTTCCGGTAAATTCTGGCCCATTATCGACCCGTATTTTTAATGGATACCCATGATATTCGGCCAGTTTATCTAAGTAACGGGTAATCCTTCCTGCTGGTAAGCTTACTGCAATATCAATCCCTAACGCCTCACGATTAAAGTCATCGATGACATTGAATGTCCTAAAGCGACGCTGATTACGACTACTGTCACTCATAAAATCCATTGACCAGCATTCACCTTGTTTATTGGGTGCTGATAGCCTTTCTGGGCTTCGTGGAGGAATGCGCTGTTTACGCTTTATCCTGAGATTAAGCTTTAATTCACAATACACCCGATATACCCGTTTATGATTCCATTTATAGCCGAGCTTTTTGATATGATTAAAGCATTTAG
>NZ_LZHB01000012.1:0-411 GCF_001690345.1 Gilliamella sp. Gris3-2 | reverse complement strand
TTTTGTTTTAAATGAGCCGCTTTGGCTTGCTTGCGTTATCCAACGGTCCAAAGCTGATGGTGTCAAATCATATTCGGCAACGATTTCACTACGTGATTTACCATGTTGATAAAGACTGACCATTTGGTGTTTAAAATCATCTGTGAATGTTCGTCTTTTGCGTTTAATCTTATTCATATTTGTTCCTTTTTTAGTTGTGATAAGTTTACCTTACCCCTTAAAAAAGTTGTATGATTTAGTGTAGCCGATCCAATTCTCTATGATAAAAGAAAAGGGGATTTAATTATGAAAAAAATGACTGAACATCAAATTGTCGCTATTTTAAAAGAAGCTGAAGCGGGTATTCCGGTTAAAGAACTGTGCCGTAAATATGGCATGGGTAATTCAACTTTCTATAAATGGCGAGAAAAA
>NZ_LZHB01000011.1:0-4585 GCF_001690345.1 Gilliamella sp. Gris3-2 | reverse complement strand
CATAGTGATCCGGTGGTTCTGAATGGAAGGGCCATCGCTCAACGGATAAAAGGTACTCCGGGGATAACAGGCTGATACCGCCCAAGAGTTCATATCGACGGCGGTGTTTGGCACCTCGATGTCGGCTCATCACATCCTGGGGCTGAAGTAGGTCCCAAGGGTACGGCTGTTCGCCGTTTAAAGTGGTACGCGAGCTGGGTTTAGAACGTCGTGAGACAGTTCGGTCCCTATCTGCCATGGGCGTAGGAAAATTGAGAGGGTTTGCTTCTAGTACGAGAGGACCGAAGTGAACGCACCGCTGGTGTTCGGGTTGTGATGCCAATTGCATTGCCCGGTAGCTACGTGCGGAATAGATAAGTGCTGAAAGCATCTAAGCACGAAACTAGCCTCGAGATGAGTTTTCCCTGAAGAGATTCAGTAAGGTCCGTTTGAGACTAAGACGTAGATAGGTCAGGTGTGTAAGTGTAGTGATACATTGAGCTAACTGATACTAATGAACCGAGAGTCTTAACCTTACAACTCGGAGTTGTTTTGGGTTACGCAGAAGTTATTACTAGATGAGAAAATCATCGAAAAGAGAATAGAGATTGAAAAAACAGTTTGTTCCGAATTAAGTGATTGTTGTTGATATGAGATAATGGACAGCAATTAAGAAAGAGAGTACAGGATATGTCTGGCGGTAATAGCGCGGTGGTCCCACCTGACCCCATGCCGAACTCAGAAGTGAAACGCCGTAGTGCCGATGGTAGTGTGGGTATTACCCATGTGAGAGTAGGGTGCCGCCAGACTTTTAAATTTAATATATACATACCAAATACGGTGGAGCGGTAGTTCAGTTGGTTAGAATACCTGCCTGTCACGCAGGGGGTCGCGGGTTCGAGCCCCGTCCGTTCCGCCACCTTATTTAGGGGCGTAGTTCAATTGGTAGAGCACCGGTCTCCAAAACCGGGTGTTGGGAGTTCGAGACTCTCCGCCCCTGCCACAAAAATAATGGTTTTGTTTTAAATTTAATCATTTGCTCATTTTTGATAGAATAAATAAAAGAATTTTATTTACAGATTAACTTAGTCAATTATAATTCCTGCCCAGATACTTTTACAACCTAGAGGATAGAACATGGCTGAGAGTTTTGTAAGTCAACAACGTTTTTTTGATAATAAGAATTATCCAAGAGGATTTTCTCGTCACGGAGACTTTACTATTAAAGAAGCTCTTATTTTGGAAAAACATGGGTGTGCTTTTAAAGATCTTGATACAGAAGTTAGAAAACCTACTACAGCAGAAGAAAAATCATTTGTTGCCGTTTGTAAAGGTAAAAAGGAGCCATCAACTGATTTCGAAAAAACTTGGCTAAAATATCTTTCTCGTATAAATAAGCCTAAACGCTTTCATACATTATCCGGCGGGAAGCCTCAAGTTGATACAACTGATGATTTTGTCGATAGTGACGACTAATTCTTTTAACCGATATTTTTGTGTAATTGAATTAATAATCGATCCATAGAACGATAACTTAATGCTTCTGAAATATGTTTTCGTTCTATATTTTCTGACGAATCTAAATCTGCAATTGTACGCGATACTTTTAATATACGATGCCACGCCCTAGCAGAGAGTCCTAATTTTATCAATGCTTGTTCTAAATATTCATTATTTTCATCTGATAATTTGCAATAGCATTGTATTTCATTTGCACTTAACTGACTATTTAATTTATTATTTCTTTTAAACTGAACATTTCTTGCTTGTAAAACTCGCTGTTTTACCGTTTCGGTTGATTCATCGGAAGTCTTTTTTTGACTTAAGGTGCCTTTAGGCAATAAAGGTACTTCAATAGAAATATCAAATCTATCGAGAAATGGTCCTGAAAGTCGATTTAGATAGCGAATTGTTTGCTGGGGTGTAGTTCTATTGTGTGTTCCTTGATAATGTCCTGTAGGGCTTGGATTCATTGCTGCTATTAATTGAAACTTAGCAGGAAATTTTATTTTTGCGTTTGCTCTTGAAATGATAATTTCACCTGACTCAATTGGTTCTCTAAGAGCGTCTAATACTTTTCGGTTAAATTCTGGTAATTCATCTAAAAATAAAACCCCATTATGTGCTAGTGATATTTCTCCAGGTTTAGGTATTGTTCCTCCACCAACTAATGCTGCTGCTGATGCGCTATGGTGAGGTGATCTAAACGGCCTTTTACGCCAGTTTTTAATTGATCCATTTGGACTAACTAGACTAGTTATTGCAGCACTTTCAAGTGCTTCTTCATCAGATAATTGAGGTAACAGGGAAGTCAAACGAGTTGCTAACATAGTTTTACCTGTTCCAGGAGGTCCAATTAATAGTAAATTGTGACCTCCTGCGGCTGCAATTTCTAATGCTCTTTTGGCTTGTTCCTGTCCGATTATATCTTGTAGGTTTGATAAATTATTATCAATATCTTTGTATTCACGATATTGGACTGCAGGCAAGTCAATTTCGTTATATAAATATTGGCATAACTCTAATAAGTTATTAGTGATTAAAGTATTGTTTTGGTGAATTAAAGAAATTTCAGATTGATTTTCTGCAGAAATAATTAATGTGCGATTTTTCTTTTTAGAAGAAATAGCTGCTGGAATAGCTCCTTTTACTGCTCTAATATTACCTGAAAGGGCTAATTCTCCCAAAAATTCATAATGTAATAGATTATCTGTTGGAATTTGCTCTGTAGCGGCAAGAATAGCGATAGCTATTGGTAAATCGAAGCGACTTCCTTCTTTTGGAAGATCTGCAGGAGATAAGTTAACAGTTATTTTTTTTGAAGGAAAAGTAAAACCACTATTAATAATAGCACTTCTAACTCGATCTTTAGCTTCTTTAACCGTTGCTTCAGGCAGACCAACTAAAACAAAACCTGGTAACCCGTTACTAATATGAACTTCAACGTTTATCAAAGGTGCTTGTATTCCAATAGATGCTCGAGTATAAATAATTGCAAGTGACATAGTTTTTAATTATTAACATATTGAATTGTACTATTACAGTATTAGAAATAGTTAGCTGACTATTAAAGTCATTTTTATTAATGGGATATGTCACGCAATAAATAATCTGATTTTGCAGTAATCTCAATTTTTTTTGTTTAAAGTTAATTCCTAGATTACACCATGAAGTGCAATTCTTCTTAACTACTTAGAATAAAAATCGGCAGGGCTTTTAAACTTATGCCGTTTTCTTGGGCGTGTGTTCAATAGATATTGAATTTTCTTTATCTGTTCGTCGTCAACTAATGAAATGGCCGCTGACTTAGGTATAAACTGACGTATTAAGCCATTGGTGTTTTCATTTGTGCCTCTTTGCCAGCTTTTATAAGGCTCCGCAAAGTACACGGTAGTATTTAAATAATGCTCAATAGCATGATGATAATTAAATTCGGTTCCATTATCAAAGGTGATGCTTTTAACCATTTTTTTAAACGGCGTTAGCAATTTTATTATCATATCTCTCGTTTCGGAGGCGGTACGTTGATTGAGGCGCCCAATTAATACTAGCCCTGTTTTTCGTTCAACTAATGTCACCAATGCTTGCTTGTCTTTACGGCTAATAATCGTATCTCCCTCCCAATGTCCTCGCGTTTTCCGGCTTTCTACATAACTTGGACGTTGTTTTATTGACCGTTTATATCGGCGGTCTCCTTCTTTAATACTCGGTGCCTTACAATGCCTATAGGCTTTGCCTTTTCGCCTTAGATAAGGTTTGAATTGTTCATAGCGCGCTTTATTTTGATAAAGATAGTTATAGATTGATTTGTGATCCTCGCCAAAATATTAGACAGTGCCCGCCTCTATCATTTTTTCGTTTTGGTAATATTGTTGTGATCCTCGCCAAAAAAGTGGACAAAAGTTGCCTCTATGATATAAACAAAAATCATAGGAGACAAATATCATGGTCAAAAAATTTAGTATCGAATTCAAACAACAATCAGTGGATTATGCGTTATCTAATGCACACCTTTCTATCAGCGAACTTGCCAACCATCTAGGTGTGGGTAAATCAACCCTAGATAAATGGATTAGGCAACTTTCCCCGAATAAAACTAGCCGTCGAGAGTTAACCACTGAGCAACAGCGGATTATGGCGTTAGAAAAAGAGATTAAAGAACTGAAAATGGCTAATGATATACTAAAAAAGGCGCATGTGTACTTCATCAACAATCCAAGTCGATGAAGTACGCTTATATGAAAAATCATTTAACCTGCTATCCCGTTACTAGGATATGCTCATTACTTGGTGTCAGTTCATCGGGTTATTATGCTTGGTTAAAAAGAGCAAACAAATCAGCTAAACTCAGCGAGTATATCCAAAAACAGTATTGGCAACATAAAGCTCGTTTGGGTGCACCAAGCCTGCTTCATGATGCAAGAGAAGCGGGCTATCAAGTTTCAGAAAGAACAATTAGCCGTGTTTTGCAACAATTGGGATTACGGAGTAAAGCAGCACGTAAATTCAAGTATAAAACAGACAAGGCTCATCACAATATTGCGCCCAACACGTTAGATAGGCAATTTAACCCTGATAAGCCTAATAAAACATGGGTAACCGATAT
>NZ_LZHB01000010.1:0-469 GCF_001690345.1 Gilliamella sp. Gris3-2 | reverse complement strand
GCTTCAGCTTCTTTTAAAATAGCGACGATTTGATGTTCAGTCATTTTTTTCATAATTAAATCCCCTTTTCTTTTATCATAGAGAATTTTCTACTTTTTTGCTGTACTATTTTAGGGGATAGTTACATTGGCCTTTTACAAATTCCGTTTTAATTGTTTTAAATGTCGCTTCCGCTACCGCATTGTCATATGGACACCCTTTCTTGCTTAATGAATGCGTGATATTAAATGTCTTAAAACAATCCGCTAATAACCGATTATCAAACTCTTTACCGCGGTCTGAATGAAATAAATCCAATTTTGATAATGGCAGTTTAATTTGACTTAATGCCGACATAACAAGCTCTGCTGTTTTATGTTGACCAACATGATAACCGACAATTTGCCTATCGGATAAGTTCACTAAAACACATAAATAGTTCCAACGTTGCTTAACTTGAATATAGGTTAAATCCGCAACAACAATTTGT
>NZ_LZHB01000009.1:0-423 GCF_001690345.1 Gilliamella sp. Gris3-2 | reverse complement strand
TTATTAGCGGATTGTTTTAAGACATTTAATATCACGCATTCATTAAGCAAGAAAGGGTGTCCATATGACAATGCGGTAGCGGAAGCGACATTTAAAACAATTAAAACGGAATTTGTAAAAGGCCAATGTAACTATCCCCTAAAATAGTACAGCAAAAAAGTAGAAAATTCTCTATGATAAAAGAAAAGGGGATTTAATTATGAAAAAAATGACTGAACATCAAATCGTCGCTATTTTAAAAGAAGCTGAAGCGGGTATTCCGGTTAAAGAACTGAGCCGTAAATATGGCATGGGTAATTCAACTTTCTATAAATGGCGAGAAAAATACGGCGGAATGGAAACTTCGGATATCAAACGCTTAAAGGAGCTGGAGGCTGAAAATCGCAAGCTTAAGCAGATGTTTGCCGAACTGAGCTTAAAATC
>NZ_LZHB01000008.1:0-127515 GCF_001690345.1 Gilliamella sp. Gris3-2 | reverse complement strand
ATCATAGGGGCAGCCTTTGCGACTTAACGACCGTTTAATTCCAAATGCTGTTAAACATTCATCAATCAAATGATTATCAAACTCTTTTCCTCTATCAGAATGAAACAACTCAATCGTCTGTAAGTTCATTGGAATTTGACTCATAGCTTGCATGACCAGTGCCGCTGTTTTATGCCTGCCAGCACTTCGCCCCACTATTTCTCGATTACTGATATCAACAATTACACAAAGGTAGTGCCAACGTTGTTTAACCCTTACATAGGTTAAATCGGTCACCAATATCTTTCGTGGTTGACCTATATCAAATTCTCGATTCAGTTCATTCCCCACCAGCGATTCATTGCTTTTTTCTGTATGAATACAATATTTTTTACAGGTGTATTTCGAAACCCAGCCATTTTTCGCCATGATTCGACCTATTCGGCGTCGAGATACGGTTATGCCTTGCTTTCTCAGCTCTGCTTGCAAACGCCTTGTGCCATAAGCACGATAATTAGTATTAAAAATTTCATCCACTATTTCACTCAGTGATATATCTTGTGATTGCTGCGTTAATTGCCGTTGATAATAGAAACGATTTCGGGTTACATTTAAACATCGACATAATGCACGTAAGCTGTATCGATGCTTATTATGTAAAATTAACTCGATTTTCTTCCCATTATCAACGTCGCTTGCTTTAGGATATCATTCTCCATTAACAAGCGTTTATTCTCTTTGCGTAGCGCGATAAGTTCGTTCTCTTCAGTTCGACGATTATCTTTTGCGATGAATGAGCCGGTAGTTTGGTACTGCATTATCCAATTATCTAATGCTGATTTGGTGAGGTCATACTCTGCGACGATATCCGCACGTTTTTTACCATTTTGATATAGCATGACCATTTGTTTTTTGAACTCGTTAGTAAAGCTACGTTTTGCTCTTCGTGATGAATCGATTGCCATTGTTGTTACCTTCTTTTATTTTTAGTTTATCATAACAATGACCTTATAAAACTGGTACTAATTAGTGTAGCCGATCCATATTCGCCCCATGATCCATCTGGCAAAAAATAATCCTAGTGTGATCATGATTTTAATGTTAACCCCCGTCTTTTTAATCTTATTGCCATTTTATACGGTGGGTTACTTTATGTCGGAATGCCTATGCTGGCAACCTCGTTGGCCAAAAGTGATCAGGCAAGCGGGTAAACCGGGTAAACCTCTACCAAAAGAAACCACCCTATCAGATTACCCACCCGATGTACAAAAGGCAATTTTAGATAGTAGCCAAGAGTGGGGCGTGATTGATGACGAAACGGGTGAACTTATTGACTATGGTCAATTTAAAAGACCCAAGAAAAAAGCCAGCCGAAAAAGAAAAACAAAAATAGCAAAACAAGCTGAAAAGCCTATAAAAGAAAACTCAGGGGATTAATTGGTAAGATAAAAGCACTACTCATCCTGTACTTTGGAATCAAAGTTTATCATAAAAAATCATTGCCGACGTAAGTCGGCAAAAAAATGAGGAAAATTTAAGATACGGTCCAAAACCCAGTTATATTAACTTTATCCTGCTGCAAAACAGCACGAATAGGCATTTGATTAACATCATTATCTTTTTCGGCTTGTTCTAATACACGCAATTTGCTTTCACCAACTAAATGTAGGTAGATATTTTTGCTATTTAAAATAGCTGGCAATGTTAATGTAATACGATCTAGTGGTGCTGTTAATGGTGTCATACCAACAACTTTCCGTCCAGATTTCATATCTAAACCACTAGCCAAATTAGCAGCGCCTGGGAATAATGAGGCAGTATGCCCATCTTCTCCCATACCTAAAATCACTACATCAAATGGCATCGGAACTTTATCTAAAAGTTTATCTGTAACTTCTGCACCATCAAATGGATTATTACAACTGTTTTTTAAACCAACAAAATTAGCCAATTTAGCATTATTTTGTAATAGATAAGTGTTCACTAACTTTTCGTTACTAGCATCATCAGTATCATCAACCCATCTATCATCCACCAACGTAATAAAAACTCGGCTCCATTCTATATTTTGTTGACTTAGTGAAACAAATAATGGAATAGGTGTTTTCCCCCCCGAAACAGCAATAGAAGCATGTCCTTTTTGTACAATGGCCTGTTTTAATTCATTGACGATATGTGAGGTTAAATCTTCGATCAATAATTGACTATTTTGATATTTATTTAACGTAAACATAGTTATTTTTCCTTTATTCAAATTCGTGCCATGAATGCCCATCTTTAGTGATTAAGGCAACGGATGCGACTGGTCCCCAAGTTCCGGCTTGGTAGGTTTTTGGGGCATCATTTTCTGATTCCCATGCACTAATAATTGAATCAACCCATTTCCATGCAGCTTCAACTTCATCACGATGAACAAATAATGCTTGGCGACCACGCATAACTTCAAGTAATAAACGCTCATAAGCATCAGCACTTTGTTGGTGAAAAGTTTCGCTGAAACTTAAGTCAAGTTTAGTGGTTTGTAAATTATGATTACTATCCAACCCTGGTACTTTATTTAGGATTTCAATATCCATACCTTCATCAGGTTGTAAACGAATCGTCAATTTATTTTGTGGCAATTCTGGATAAAATTCACTAAATAAATTAAGCGGTAATGGTTTGAAATAAACTACAACTTCAGAACATTTACTTGGTAAGCGCTTACCAGTACGTAAATAAAAAGGAACACCTGCCCAGCGCCAGTTATCAATATCAACTCGAATTGCAACAAATGTTTCGGTATTACTTTTTGGGTTTGCGCCATCTTCTTCCAAATATCCCGGCACATTAACACCATTAACAAAACCTGCTGTATATTGCCCTCGAACTACTTTTTCACGAATATTGGATTTGTTAATTGGTCTAAGCGCATTAAGTACTGCTATTTTTTCATTACGCAAACTATCATCTTCAAGATTAGCAGGTGGGGACATGGCAATCATGGTTAATATTTGTAATAAATGGTTTTGTACCATATCACGCATTTGACCAGCTTTATCAAAATATCCCCAACGGCCTTCAATACCTACTTGTTCAGCTACCGTAATTTCAACATGATCAATTGAATTACGATCCCAAAATGACGCAAACACTGTATTAGCAAATCGTAAGGCTAATAGGTTTAATACTGATTCTTTACCTAAGTAATGATCAATACGATAAACTTGCGACTCACTAAAGAATTTAGCCACCGAATCATTGATTTCACGAGATGACTTGAGATCTGTTCCAAGTGGTTTTTCCATCACAATGCGGTTTTGCGATTGATTTAATCCTGCAGCAGCTAAACCTTGACAAATAGTCCCAAAAGCACCCGGGTGCATTGCAAAATAGAAAATAGCTGGATGATTCAAATCAAGTTTATTTTTCAATCCTTCAAAACCAGCACTATCATTAACATCTAGCTTATGAAAGTCCAATCGTTGGCTAAATCGTTGCCAAATATTATCGTCTAACGGTTCTGGCATAAACGAGATTAGTGCTTCTTTTGCTACCTCACAATAAGCGGCATGATCCCAATCAGCGCGCCCTACGCCTAAAATCTTTGTTTGTTCAGGTAGTTTTCCGTACTTTTCTAATTGATATAAAGACGGTAATAATTTACGTCTTGTCAAATCCCCTTTAGCACCAAAAATAACTAAATCGCAAGCTGGGATATCAGACATGGTTTTCTCCTACGATGGTATAATGTAATTATTCTATTATGTTGAATGGTTGGTGTACACCCGATTAATAGGATAAATCATAGTAATAGGCATTATCCTTTGTTTACTCTAAAACAAAAAGGCCACCTCTGGGTGACCTTTTGCTTGAAACAAGTTATTGGGTAATTTCCCAATAAGCAAATTATGCTCGTACAAAATCCATATGAACTAATTTTGGTTTAAATGCATGACGTTGTACTGCTTGCACTTTTACTTTAACTGCTTTTCCGTCAACTTCAATAGTTAACACTTCAGAATAAAATTCTGGTTTTTCTTGCATATTAAAAACTTGGTTGTGATCAAGCACAACAGAGACTGCAGGTTCAGTTCCACCATAAATAATGGCTGGGAATTTACCAGCGTGACGCAGGCGGCGGCTCGCACCCTTACCATGCTCTTTTCTAACTTCAGCTTTGAATGTAAACATATTAATTTCTCTTAATTATTTAAAATAGAAACCAATTACAGGCGACCCAGTAATTGGCTATCAAACTAGTACTTTAAAAAGCGTTGGAGATTATAAAGTGTTATCCCTCTAAACGCAATCAATTAATCATATTACAAATCAGTAAAATATTGATTACGTATATGGAATATTATATGCACACTTAGATCAATTCTATTTTAAAACCATAAGTTGATTTTTTATTCGGTAATAACTTTAATGGTTTTGTGATACAACCTGCTTCGACACAAACCATAGATTTATACTCATCATCACCAAAATCTCCCATTGATTTAGCTTTATTTATCCATGGATTCCAAGTAACAATATCACTTACATTAGTATTGGTTAATTGAATTGTTCGAGTGCCATCAGTAACAGTGATTTGATTACTTGCATTGGTATAAATACGATCGACTTCTTGATTAAATGTCAATTGACCTACAGTCGCTGGTTTGTTTTCATCAGCAAGTCTTTCTTGATAAGCTTCACCTAAACCTTTGACTACAACACTATCAATATTATCAACTCCAAAATAAGTATGTAGAGCACTAGTTACATCAAAGTCTGCTGAGCAGCTTAAAGAAACTTCACAAGTTTTACCTAGATGAAGATTTAATGATACCGAGAAAGGTTTGCTACAATAAGATTCTGTCTGCGGATTATTAGTGAGCGATAAAACAAGGGTAACGCCTTGCTCGTCCTCTTTACATGAATCTAATGTCCATTCGACAATGCGTGCAAAACCATGAGAAGGATTGCCTAACTGACCAAACCAAGGCCAACAAACAGGCACTCCACCTCGAATAGCTACACCTTTTTTAAAATTTGTTTTGTTACTCAGCCAAACAACTGGTGTTTGTTCAGTAGATGGTTGCCAAAATAATAAGTGTGCACCTTGTAATGCAACAGCAGCACAACAAGTGCTATGATTAATAACTAAAATTGGCAGTTCACCATAAATTGATTGTTTAATTGATGAGCTTAAGGATACACCTGATAAGCTACTCTCTAAAATCTCTTTATATATACTCATATTTACTCCTAAATAATAAATTTAACAACTTATTGATAATTGTATACTTCTTAAGTTAATAATAAAAACATAATAGATGCAAAAGCATTTTTTAAAGAATTGGAGTAAAATAAAGCACTATAAATAGTGAAACAACACTCTAATTGTTTTTGTCAAAAAGTTTCAGGTAACACTACGTTTATGTATAAAATCCCATTAAGTTTATATATTCATATGCCATGGTGCGTACAAAAATGTCCCTATTGCGATTTTAATTCACATACCATAAAAAAAACGCCAAATTATGAATCTTATGTAGAGCATTTGCTTAAAGACCTACAAAACGATACTATTTTCTGTTCAAACCGCTCAATTCATTCAATCTTTATTGGTGGAGGTACACCTAGTCTATTTTCAGCCGAGTTGATTGATAAATTATTATCAAATATAAATAAGATCATCCCTATACATAAGGATGCTGAAATCACCATTGAAGCTAACCCAAATTCTGTTGATATAGAAAGATTTAATGGCTATCAGCAAGCAGGTATAAACCGAATATCAATTGGCGTGCAAAGTTTTCAAACCGATAAACTTGTTAAATTAGGACGGGTACACGATCCCAAAGAAGCAATCACAGCTGGAAAACTTGCCAAAACATTAGATTTAAGAAGTTTTAATTTAGATTTAATGCATGGTTTGCCAAATCAAAGTATTGATGATGCTCTATATGACCTAAAACAAGCCATTGCTATTGCACCACCGCATTTATCTTGGTATCAATTAACGATTGAGCCAAATACGCTATTTGGTTCAAAACCACCAGTTTTACCTGATGATGATAAACTTTGGGAAATTTATCAACAAGGTCATCAATTATTAACTGAAAATGGTTACCAACAATATGAAACTTCTGCTTATGCTAAAGAAGGATTACAATGCCAACATAATTTAAATTATTGGCGATTTGGAGACTATTTAGGCATTGGATGTGGCGCTCATGGTAAATTAACGCAACCTGATGGGAAAATTATTCGCACTATAAAAACTCGTCATCCAAAAGGGTTTTTAGAGGGGCGTTATTTAGATAAATATTATACAGTCCCAAAAGAGGAATTACCTTTTGAATTTTTTATGAATCGTTTTAGACTTTTTGAATCAACACCTAAACATGAATTTGAACAACGGACTTATTTACCTTTACACTCAGTTGAAAAACAAATAGCGATTGCCATTGAAAAGAACTATTTAATTGAGGATAAACAAAACTGGCTGGTAACTGATCATGGCAAGTTATTCTTGAATTCGTTATTAGAGATGTTTTTATAGATAACATTTTGAAATACCTATATTTATCTAAAAAAACTTATCCTTTACGTTTATTTAACATGATAGATACGAACTATTTAATCAATTATTCACATATCTTTACAGACTTTCTTCAAAAAAAAGTACATACTATGTCTCGACAATGCATTATTTCATTGTTTTCCTATTCCTTATGTTTTCCCAATAACTTTTGTTATTGGGTTTTTTTTGCCTATAATTCCGATAATCACATTAATTTTAATAACTATTCAATTGAAGTATGAAAAAGGAAATATTTTAGTTCAGCTAATGTAGAAGTTCCTTCCATCGGACCCTTTTTAGATACGGCTAAAGCACCACTAGCATTCGCATATTGCAAAGCTTGTTCAACAGAGTAACCTGCTAACATTAAACTGACAAATGTTGCTCCGAAACAATCTCCCGCACCAGTTGGATCTATCGAGTTGACCTTGTATCCATCAACATGAAGTTTTTGTAAATGACCTTGTTCATCAAGTCCATAATATTTAGCTCCTTTAGCCCCCCCTTTTACCACAATATGTTTAATACCTTTTTTAAGCAACTTAAACATGGTTTGTTGTTCATTTTCATTATTGTTAATAAAATAGCTAACTTCGCTTTCACTAGGTAAAAATATATCGGTATACTCCATAATATAATCGAAAGATTGTTCCATTTCTGGTATATCAAACATTTCTTTGCGTAGATTAGGATCAAATGAAATTGTACCACCTTTACTTTTGATGATATCCAATGCTTTTCTCATAGCATCAATCACACGAAATGAATAAAGCGATGACCCCATTACATGCAAATGAGTACAATCTCTTAATAAGTTTTCATTAATATGGTTAAACGAAAGTAAACCACATGCACTATTTGGAATGTTAAAAATAAAATCTCTTTCATTAGAACCTTTATAAGTAACAAACGCACTACCTGTATTGGCCTTATTATGTGGAGTAATAGCATCAATAATGACACCATCACTTTTAAGGCGATGGATGCACATTTTTCCAAAAATATCTTTTCCTACACAACTAAAAAAAACAACAGGAAAACCTAATTTTGCAACTTGATCTGCAAATATTGCAGGGGCGCCACTAACAAAAGGGCCGATAAACTCCCCAGCTTGATCGAAACGCTGATTTTGTTCTTTTGCTAAAAACTCAACTAGCAGTTCGCCTATCGTGCAGATTTTAAAACGCATATTATGTCTCCAATTTGTTTTGATAAGTTACACAATATTTATTTGAAATAAGCTGCTCAAAATTAGCATCTAATAATTGTTGATGATACTCGGTTACAGCAGATCTTGATAACATCACCATATCAATATCAACTAAAGTTCCAATACTATTATCATTATTATGAATAATACGTTGCGGTAATATGCCAATTGTATGTGCTGCTTTTTTCATTATTTGTTGATAAATTCTAACCTGTTCTAAACTTTCAATAATCAATTGATTATCAGTATTGATTGAACTTAATTCGATAACAAAATGCGATATAGAAAATTGGTTCAAAATAAAATTGATCATTTTGTTATCTAACAAAAGATTCCCTTCCAGTACGGCTCCACCAACAAGCACTACTTCAGCATCGGTAAACTCTTTCGCTAATTGTGCATTGCTAATGTCATTCATAATAAGTATTAATGATTTTTTGCAATGTAAAAACGGAATCAACTTTCTTATCAAATTTCCATGGCTTAAAAACAATATATCGCCATCACTAATATAACTTAAACAGGTTTTAACTAATTCAATATCACAACTATTACTTTGTATATAACTTGGTGTATTAACACTTAGCTGATTAAACACACCTTCAGGGGTAACATAAATTGCACCACCAAAAGAACGCTTTAAATATCCTTGCTGCTCTAAATAAGTTAAATCTTGACGAATAGTCACATTTGAGACCTGAAGCAATTCAGATAATTCATCAACTTTAACTTCACCTTGCTTACGAACAATTTCTGCAATTTGTAATCGTCGTTTTAATAAACCTGAAGATGCTCTAGCCAATTTTATTTCCTACGCCATAGATAAAAATTAAGGATAGTGATAATAGAATTAATCATATATTAGGTCAACATCAAACTATGATTAGAATTTTATCTTATAAATCATACCATTAATAATTAGAATTTTTTATCCCACAGCGTTTTACATATACATGTTAACTATCAAAACGAAAATTTATCAATCTTTTTTATTTCGTTTTAAAAGTAATGTTAATTTTTGTGATCTAACTCACGCGATTATTACTAGCGTAACTTTCGTTTTGAAATCATAATTAATGGAAATAATTTTCAAAACAAAAGTTACTAACATAATACAAAGTGAATTAGATTATTAAGGAGAAGTTATATGACTATTATTTCAAGTAATAACATGCTAAAAAAGGCTCAAACAGAACATTATGCTGTGCCTGCCTTTAATATCCATAACTTAGAAACTATGCAGGTCGTTGTTGAAACAGCAACAGAATTACAATCGCCCGTTATTTTGGCTGGTACACCTGGTACATACAGTTATGCAGAAACAGAAAATATACTTGCTATAGCAAATGCTTTATCAAAAAAGCATAACATTCCATTAGCTGTCCATTTAGATCATCACGAAGAATATAACGATATCACCAGTAAAATTAATGTAGGAGTAAGATCGGTCATGATTGATGGATCCCATTTTCCATATGAAGAAAATATCGCCATTGTCAAACAAGTAGTTGAATATGCTCACCGTTACGATGTTAGTGTTGAAGCTGAATTAGGTCGCCTTGGTGGCGTTGAAGATGATTTAATCGTTAATGATAAAGATGCTTTATATACTAATCCAAAACAAGCTTTAGATTTTATTGAAAAAACAGGAATTGACTCCCTCGCTATCGCCATTGGTACAGCACATGGTCTTTATAAATCAGAGCCAAAACTGGATTTTGATCGTTTATCAGAAATTCGCTCAATGGTTGATATTCCTCTCGTATTACATGGCGCTTCGGGTGTTCCAGAGAAAGACGTGCGTGAGTGTATTAAGCGTGGAATTTGTAAAGTAAATGTTGCGACAGAATTAAAAATTGCATTTTCAGATGCATTAAAACAATACTTTATTGAACATCCCGATGCCAATGATCCCCGCCATTATATGAAACCTGCAAAAGCAGCAATGAAAGACATTGTCAAAAAAATTATTACAACATGTGGATGTGCAGGCAAATTATAGAGGCCAAGATAATGATCTATACATTAACACTTAACACTGCAATCGATATGAATATTCATTGTCAAGGGCTTAATCCTAATGCAGTTAATCGAACCTCTCATACTGAATATAGCCCGAATGGCAAAGGAGTCAATGTTTCAATCGTATTGCATAAATTTGATAGCCCCACTTGTGCATTAGGATTCTTTGGCGGATTTTCTGGTAAATATATTATTGATGAACTAACGAAAATACAGGTCAAGACAAAACCCTGTTTTATTGATGATATCACGCGTATTAATGTTTTTATCAATGATAATGAAAACGAATATAAATTAGTCAGTAAAGGTCCGTTTATACCTAATGATAAAAAAACAGAAATGCTAACTATTATTGAATCACTGGTTAACAATAGTTATTTAGTCATCAGTGGTAGCTTGCCAAATAATATTGAATCTGAATATTACGAGGCTATTTTAAATTTATGCAACAAAAAAAATATTCAAGTTATCCTTGATATTAGTCACCCAAAATTAAGTGATTTACTCTCCTATAAACCACTATTAATTAAACCTAATGATGATGAAGTAAAAGAGATTTTTGGCTTTGAAACGAAAACAAAACCACAAGTCATTGCTGCATTAGAAAATATTCATGCGCAAGGAGCGAGAAATATTTTATTAACCATGGGCGCTAAAGGGCTTTACTTTTCTAATGGGACAAATATTTGGTTTTGCAATGCTGTAAAAATCAAATTAATTAGCTCGGCTTGTGCCGGTGATGCGTCACTAGCAGCTTTTCTTAGTGAATGGCTACCTGAACAACAACATATTGAAAAAGCCATAAAAAAGGCATCAGCAACAGGCGCTAACGTTGCAGAATCAGACGGATTAGGTTTACTAAATAAAATCAATATTTATATGGATCAACTTGAAGTTACCCTAATCAAGTAAAGGAGATTGTTATGAAAAAAATATTAGCCGTTACAGGCTGCCCAACCGGTATCGCACATACTTATATGGCTGAAGAGGCCTTAAAATCAGCAGCCCAAAAGGCTGGAGCCGAAATAAAAGTGGAAACCAATGGTGCTGGTGGTATTGATAACGCCATTACTGATGCTGATATTGTCAATGCAATTGGCGTTATTATTGCAGCAGATAAAGATGTCAATCCAGATCGCTTTAATGGTTTACCCGTGCTTGAAGTACCGGTTAAAGACGGTATCCATAAGGCTGCAGCACTAATCGAAAAAATTATGTCAGGTACAGTTCCTGTTCGTAAAGGCGCCCAAAATAGCACTAATAACACAGTTTCATCAAACCAAGTAGAAGTAAAAGAATCGATTGGACGCCAAATCTATAAACACTTAATGAGTGGTGTGTCAAACATGCTACCATTTGTTGTCGCTGGTGGAGTCCTAATTGCTTTATCATTTTTATGGGGAATCTATTCAGCCGACCCTAATAATGACCAATATAATGAATTTGCTGCATTGTTAATGAAAATAGGTGGGCAAGCATTTGGCATAATGGTACCAATCTTTACTGGATTTATTGCCTATTCAATAGGTGGAAAACCTGGTATGGTGGCTGGTTTTGTTGGTGGCTTAATTGCCAACATTACTGGTGCAGGATTCTTAGGCGGAATTATAGCTGGCTTTGCAGCAGGCTATTTAATGCTTTATGTCAAAAAAATGTTAGATGGATTACCTCGTTCATTTGAAGGACTTAAATCGATTTTTATTATGCCATTAATTGGTGTATTTGTTATCGGTGCAGGTATGTTTTTACTTGGTGGTCCAATTGCAAGTATTAATAATGGAATGAAATCTTTCCTTGAATCATTACAATCTGCAAATCCTGTTTTACTCGGTATTGTTATTGGAGCAATGTGTTCGTTTGACTTTGGTGGTCCTGTTAATAAAGCAGCGTATGTTACTGGCACTATGTTGTTAGGTGAAGGAAATTTCTATTTCATGGCAGGTGTGTCTGCTGCTTGTATAGTACCACCCTTTGTTATTGCATTCTCTACCACTATTTTCCGCAGCAAAGCTTTCACAGAAGAAGAACGTGCTGCTGGACTTGTTAACTATGTTTTAGGTTCGACACACATTACAGAAGGTGCAATCCCATTTGCGGCTAAGGATCCTTTGCGAGTAATTCCAATTATGATGTTATCTTCTGCAATTGCATCAGTATTGACATTCATATGTCAAATTCAAGTTCCAGCGCCACATGGAGGATTTTTAGTTCTACCATTGGTTAATAAACCATTTTTATGGGTAGGCTGTATCTTCGTAGGAGCACTAGTTGGCGCTATTTTATTAGGTTTAGTACGTATTCATCAAAATCGACAATTAGTTGCCAAAAAATCAGTTTAATCAATCAAGAAATATACCGATTTATTTCGGTATATTCATTTTAGTAAGGAATAGAAATGAGCACATTAAATTTGACAGTACATGATATTTCAATCGTAACTGGATCCTATTCTAAAAAAGAAGCAATTAAAGATGTATCAGAAAAGATGATCCAAGCTAAGTTAGTCAAAGATGACTATACCCAAGCAATGTTTGATCGTGATAAACAAATTTCGACTTTTTTAGGTAACGGAATCGCCATTCCACACGGCACAACGGAAAAACGTGATAGCGTTATCCAAACTGGAATCAAAATCATATATTATCCTGAAGGAATTAATTGGGACGAAGATAATAATATAGCTTATGTTGTCATTGGTATTGCTGCAAAAGCCAATGAACATTTAGATATTTTACGTCAACTAACCCGAGCTGTGATTGCTGAAGATACGCTAACACGAATTCACGCAGTTAAAGCTTCGGAGGATTTATTAGCAATTCTTCAAGGTAATTAAAAGATCTTGAGTTTGTAATAAAAAGAAAAGGCATAAAAATGTTGTTATAATATAATCTCAATAAAATCTATTAATAACAAAGCATTATGCCTATAAAATATTAATAGGCGCCTACTTAAAAAAGCTACAAACATACATTATTTTAAAAGCATATTTAATATAACGTAATGGGAATAATATTGCCTTTTCAGAAACAGAACGACAGCGGTTGATGGAGCTTAAATTCGTGGATGCCAAAATTATTGAAAGACTTGAAGATATGCACTTCGATTCTTTCGATAAATTGCGTAATGCTAGTTTAGATGAAATTCTTAACAAAAGTACGTTATTATCAGGTTCAACTTGTTGGAAAAACAGTCATCAAGCAAAAACGGTAATAATTCATATTTTGAGTTTAGCCAACAATACGTAATATTTCTTTTATGAGTGGTAAGTACATCCAACTTTTAATTGAACAATGATAATCGTTTTTTTGATTTCTTATCTATTTTCAAGATATTTATACTGAAACGTATAGTTACCTGAAACTTTTTCACAAAAAGATAGCTGTCAATATATCCCAATTTATGTAAGGCATAGTTAATCATATTGAAAAATATAAAATGTATAATTGATTCAATATAGCTTGTTTAATCTAAAAATAACGGTATGCTTTTCGCTAACATTATCATTTTATATAAACTTTATTAATTAGTTTTTGCTCATTTAGTTGAAGTTTGGCAAAATAGACACCCTAGCTAGGCGATGATGATTGTCTTAAATGATTTGAATTTGTTAATAATAAATAAAAAGTAATATAAACATGTTATTGTTAAATAAAAGCAGGAACGGAATTAGGATGATTAGTCGAATTAAACAACCTACAAAAATATTATTCATCTTGAGTTGCCTAAGCGGTATAGCCATTTGTTCTGCACCTGCTTTTGCCGATGAAGAACAACAAATTTTACCGCAAACAATTTCACCTCAAACTGAGGAAGAAATCGATGTTAATATTCCTGTTCAATCATCTCAGGATAAACAAATTGATATCGTTATTCCTACTGAAAAACGTGAGGTAATTTACCACAAAACCATCTTTTCACTTTCAGGTCAACCAAAGTATCATGTTGACTTTCAACATGTTGATTATGTAAATCCTAATGCACCTAAAGGTGGAGTAATTAAACTGGCTGAAGTTGGCTCTTTTGATAATTTGAATCGCTATGCTAGCCGTGGAGCACCTGAGCGAAATTCGGGAGCGTTATATGACACGCTTTTTACCAATACGGCTGATGATATTACTAGTTTTTATCCACTTATTGCGACATCAATAACTTATTCTGATAGTTATCGTTGGGCTGAGGTTACTATTAATTCCAACGCTCGTTTTCAAGATGAGAAACCAATAACTGCCCATGATGTTGAGTTTACCTTTCACAAATTTATGACCGAAGGCGTGCCTCCGTATCGTGTTTATAATAAAGGCATTACAGTTAAGGCAATAGATGATCACCATGTGCGTGTTGATATTCCCGATTCCGATCGGGAAAAACTCTTTTCATTCGTTGGTAGTATGCGAGTTATGCCGAAACATTTTTGGAAAGATCATGATCTTTCTGAACCACTAACTACACCACCAGTTGGTAGTGGTCCATACTACATTAGCGAATATAAATTAGGGCAATATGTTGTTTATCGACGTAATCCGAATTATTGGGCACGTAATTTACCTATTAATAAAGGCTTAGATAATTTTGACGAAAAACGTATTGATTATTATATGGATGATAACGTTTCGCTAGAAGCCTTTAAAGCTGGCGAATATGATTTGCGTGCTGAAGATCAACCTAAAAACTGGTTTACTCAATATCAAGGTCGATATTTTGATTCTAACCATATTATTAAACAAGAAAAACCAGTTCAAACAGCTACCGACACTAGATGGCTTGCGTTTAATTTACAAAAAGATCTATTTAAAGATATTAAAGTTCGTGAAGCCATTACCTTGGCATTTGATTTTGAATGGCTAAATCATGCCTTTTATTATGACAGTTACAAAAGACCTTATAGTTTTTTTGAAAATACCATTTATGCCGCAATCGGCACACCTAGTGAGCAAGAATTAAAATGGCTTAATGCTTATAAAGATATTATTCCAAAGCGTGCTTTCGGCAATGCCTATTATGTGCCAAAAAGTGATGGTCAGGGCTTTAATCGTGATAATTTATTAAAGGCAGCAGAATTATTAAAACAAGCGGGCTGGGAAGTTAAAGACGGTAAGCTGATTAACACTAAAACACAGCAACCATTTGAATTTGAACTGATCAGTTACCTCGGTAGTGATATTAAATATGCCATTCCCTTTCAACAAAATTTAGCACGTTTGGGGATCACCATGAATATTACCTTGCTAGATTCAGCACAACAATTACGACGTGTTCGTGAACGTGATTATGATATGGTTGCACGTGATTATTATGCCGTAAATTACCCAAGCTCTAATTTGCTATTGCTTTGGGGAAGCGAGTATCTTAACTCATCATGGAATGCTTCGGGTTTGCATAATAAGGCTATTGATGCCATTATTGCTGAAATCACCAAACATGTGGATAATCAAGAAGAGTTAGTCCCGCTAGGACGAGCGCTTGATCGGATTTTAACGCAAGAATATCCAATGATTCCAATGTGGTATAACAGTAAAACGTATTATGCATACTGGAATAAATTTGGGCAACCAGCTATACAACCTACTTATGCAATCGGAGTTGATAGTTGGTGGTATGATGCAAACAAAGCAGCTAGCCTACCTAAAAATCGGGAACATTAATATGATCAATTACCTTATTCGTCGACTGTTGCTGATTATTCCAACATTGTTTGTGATTTTAACTATCAACTTTTTTATTGTACAAGTTGCGCCAGGTGGACCCGTTGATCAGGCGCTTGCTATGATTGAAAACGGACCGCAAGCAGGGCAAGGGCTATTGCCTGGGAGTGGTGGCTCATCTACGCCAGTGCAGCAATATAAAAATGAATCAAATTATCGCGGTTCACGCGGTCTTGATCCCCAAGTTGTCGCAATGATAGAAAAGCAGTACGGCTTTGATAAACCGATATTTGAACGTTATATCGAAACACTAAAGAAATATATATTATTTGATTTTGGTAATAGTTTTTTTAAAAGTGAATCGGTACTAGGTTTAATTACCAAAAGTTTACATGTTTCAATTTCATTAGGATTATGGAGTACTTTGATTGTTTATCTCATTTCAATCCCGTTAGGCATTCGCAAAGCAATGAAGGATGGTTCTGCATTTGATTTTTGGTCAAGTACATTAATTATTATTGGCTATGCGATACCTGCTTTTTTATTGGCAGTTTTATTTATTGTATTATTTGCTGGCGGTAGTTATTGGGATATTTTTCCTCTACGTGGGCTAATATCGAACCATTTTGATCAACTCGATTTTTGGGGCAAAATAAAAGACTACGCATGGCATATCTGTTTACCCACTATTGCAATGGTCATTGGCGGTTTTGCATCACTCACCATGCTAACTAAAAATTCATTTTTAGATGAAATCCGCAAACAATATGTAATAACCGCACGTGCTAAAGGATTAAGTGAAAGAAAAATTTTATATAAACATGTTTTTCGCAATGCAACATTACTGATTGTATCGGGCTTTCCTGCAGCTTTTGTTGGTATTTTATTTACTGGTTCATTATTGATTGAAATTATCTTTTCGCTTAATGGACTTGGGCTATTGGGATATGAGGCAATTATACAACGTGATTACCCAGTGATTTTTGGTTCATTGTATATTTTTACATTAATCAGCCTTATTACTAAATTATTATCTGATTTATCTTATATGATGATTGACCCACGTATTGACTTTGAGGCTCGCAACTAATGACCACCCATTACTCTATTAATCAACAGCGTTGGCAACGATTTAAACAGAATCGTCGTGGTTATTATTCACTTTGGTTATTTATGATCTGTTTTGTGATTAGCTTATTTGCTGATTTTATTGTTAACGATAGACCAATTTTTATTAAATATCAGGATAATTACTATTCGCCGATTTTTCATTTTTATCCAGAAACGGAATTTGGTGGACAATTAGCCACGCAAACCAACTTTCTTGATCCTGCTGTACAAAATAAAATAGAAGCTAATGGCTGGATTTTATGGGCGCCATTTCGTTATAGCTACAATACATTAATTTATGATACATCAAACACGTTTCCAACGCCGCCTTCGGCATCACATTGGTTAGGCACCACCGATGCAGGTTTCGATGTATTAGCCAATATTTTATACGGTTTTCGCATATCTATGTTTTTTGCGATTTTCTTGACGATTTTCACTTCAATTATTGGTGTCATTTTTGGGGCTATACAAGGCTATTATGGAGGTAAAATTGATCTAATCGGTCAACGTTTCATAGAAATATGGAGTGGGTTACCAGAGCTATTTGTTATTATTCTATTAGCTAGTATTTTACCGCTTAATTTTTGGTGGTTATTAGGTATTACCGTATTATTCGGTTGGATGGCTTTAGTAGGTGTAGTGCGTACTGAATTTTTGCGTACTCGCAATTTTGATTATATTCGTGCAGCTAAAGCAATGGGAGTTAGTGACACTAAAATTATGTTTCGTCATATCTTGCCTAATGCCATGGTGGCAACATTAACCTTTTTACCTTTTATACTTTGTGGCTCGATAACAACACTAACAGCGCTAGATTTTTTAGGTTTTGGTTTACCGATTGATTCGCCATCACTAGGACGATTATTACTACAAGGTAAAAACAATTTACAAGCTCCTTGGCTTGGCATCAGTTCATTTTTAGTTATTGCAACTTTACTGTCACTGCTTATTTTTATTGGTGAAGCAGTAAGAGATGCATTTGATCCAAACAAAGGAGTGTATTAATGAGTTCTCCTTTATTATCCGTTCAGGATTTAAGTGTTGCATTTAAACGTGGTACGCATTTACTATCGCAAGTAGTAAGTAATGTTAGTTTTGATATTAATGAGCAAGAAACACTTGCTTTAGTGGGAGAGTCAGGCTCAGGGAAAAGCATTACCGCATTATCAATTTTACGACTACTACGTAAAGAACAAGTGGTATACCCTACTGGTGATATTTTGTTTGAAGGAAAATCATTATTACATGCGCCAGATAAAGAACTTCGTAAAGTTCGTGGCAATGAAATTAGCATGATCTTCCAAGAACCGATGGTGTCATTAAATCCTCTACATACAGTTGAAAAGCAACTTTATGAAGTGCTGGCGTTACATCGAGGAATGAAGCGTAATCAAGCTCGTGGCGAAATTTTACAATACCTTGATCGTGTAGGCATTAAGGAACCAAAAAGTAAATTATCAGCTTATCCTCATCAACTATCTGGTGGCGAAAGGCAGCGAGTAATGATTGCTATGGCAATATTAACGCATCCAAAGTTACTTATTGCTGACGAACCGACAACAGCACTAGATGTATCTGTACAGGCACAAATTATTCAGTTACTAAAAGAGTTAAAGAAAGAACTCAATATGAGTATGCTTTTTATTTCGCATAACCTTGGTATTGTTAAAAAGCTTGCTGATAAAGTGGCTGTTATGCAACAGGGCCAAATTATTGAATACAATAATAAACAGCGTGTCTTTTTACGTCCACAGCATGAATATACTCAAACACTATTGAATTCAGAGCCAAAAGGTGAACCTGTACCATTGCCCGATTCACCTGGAATATTACTTAATGTTAATCACCTTAATGTTGAAGTCATTACCAAAAAACGTTTATTTAGCAGCCAAAAGAAGAAAATTATCAACAATATTGGGTTTGCTGTACACCAAGGTGAAACGGTTGGTATTGTAGGTGAGTCAGGATCGGGTAAAAGCACTACAGCACTAGCTATTCTACGATTGATTAAATCACAGGGCAAAATTGTATTTGACAGCCATCCGATACAAAATTTGACTGGTAAAAAATTATTACCATTTCGAAGCCGTATCCAAGTAGTATTTCAAGATCCGTTCTTTTCGCTTAATCCTCGCCTCAATGTTGAGCAAATTATTAGTGAAGGATTAATGACTCATAAAAAATTAAACAAAGTTCAGCGTGAACAAGCGGTAATCGATATTATGCAAGAAGTTGGCCTTGATCCAGATATGCGTTATCGCTATCCGACCGAGTTTTCTGGAGGGCAACGTCAACGAATAGCTATTGCTAGAGCTTTAATTTTACAGCCTGAATTATTGATTTTAGACGAACCTACTTCATCGTTGGATCATACTATTCAAAAACAAATTATTAATTTACTGAAATCATTGCAAGAAAAGCATCAGCTTAGTTATTTGTTTATTAGCCATGATTTAGCGTTGGTTTACACTATGTGTCACCAAGTGGTTGTTATGAAAGATGGTAGTATTATTGAGCAAGGCTCACGTGAGAAGATCTTCTATTCTCCTGAAGATGAATATACAAAAGCATTACTTTCATTTTTAGATAAGCCACCTCGAAAGAAAAGTAACACTATGATACATAAAGATAAAATTGACAAAACAGAGCAATTTACTCATAAGGATGAATCTCAACAAGATCTACAGCGAGATAAGAAAAAAGATAGAGAGGTCAGTTGGGAAGATGCCTTGTTAATGCGTAGAAAATAAATATGCAACGCAATAATTTAACAATGGTTTATAATAAAACCATTGTTAATAAGTCAATATACCAATCTATTTAGCAGGTTTATTATGCAAAAACGAATACTACCTTTTTTATTAACCCCTTGCTTATCAATAATTCCAATAAATGCCATGGCGATAACCTGTAGTGATAATCCTATTCAGAATATAGTTGAGGCAAATAACTATATCTTTCAAATCCTCGATTATATTGACTCACCAGTAAGAAATATTAAACAAGAGATTCGGACTTCAACTACCAAATTGGGAACGGATACTAACAGCTCTACAGCTAAGCACGAACTAGAATATGCTTCTAACGGACTTATCACACAAAGCCATTATGATCTTTATTCAGATAAAAATACCCGTATTTACTCGGAACACCTACAAAAAAATAAATCTGGTTGGGAAAATATCATTGAAGATGTAGAAGATAAAACTAACAGCATTATCCAATTTAATACCGATGAACAAGGCAAAATTGTCGTATCACAGCAAACTAAAAAAGCTACCGATTTTGTCTTTTTTGAAACAGATAATTATGTATACGACAGTAATAATTGTCTTATCAATAAAAATGTACAATGGCTACTTAAAGAAACTGATGAGAATGGTAACTATACAGGTAAAGAACAAAAAGGGGCTTCAATTTATACATTTGGATATCAAGAGCAACAGTTAACCAAAGTGTTGTATCAATTTAGTAATAATATGAAAAATGAGAGTGATTTTTCGTATCAATATGATAATGGTCATCATCGATTAACAACCATTGAAGCTACTTATATGTCATCAGGCAAAGAAGCGGCTCATTATGTAACTAATTTTTCAACCTTTAATGAAAAAAACGATTGGCTAACAGCAATTAAAATTAAAAATAATAACGGTGGTAAACAGACAACTATTACCCGCGAACTTACTTATTATTAGTCTTAAAAATACACAAAACGTGATTTGATTAATAACGTTTTGTGTATTTTTGCCGTTGTTCTTACAATTCAAAAAATATCTCTTACATTCGAATAAACAATATATAAATAGCATGTAATGTCCATGCTAATGCTAATCCAAACGTCAGTAATTTTTCACGTTTAGGATAGATTTTTCGCTCGTGTAAAATGGATAAAATTTGTTGTAATCCACACCAGATAGGTAATGAAATCATCAAAAATAAAAAAACTTTACCAATTTCTTTATTGGCTATTTTAAGAATATAAGAACGTGTTATTGCATCGCCAAAAGGAATAATAAATGCCAAAATGACAAGCACAACTGGTAAAAAAATTGCAGCCCATGTACCGCCTAAAGCAAATAATCCTTTTATGACTTTTCCATCAGTATTTTTAACTTGAATTTGTTGATTTTTCATTAATTCAATACCACTCACTTCAATACAAATAAAAATAAAAAAATCGAAACAGTTAGCATCACCATCCACAGTCCCGCAATCAGTAATAATGCGTTAGATTTTTTATTAAATATTGTGCAAGGTAAAGCTTTGGGTATTAAATTAAACCAAACTATTGAATGGTAAACACTAATAAATAATGCAATACAATTAAGCACCACAATAAAAGGGCTACGCAAAAAGAAGATAAAACGGTAAAACTCATCTTGTCCAACAGTGTTAGTGTACATACATATTACGCCATACATTAAAACTAAACTTACCCAAATCATCGAAAAAGGAACTAATTTATGCATAATTGAAATTATAAAAGAGCGTTTTACATCGGTTTGAGTCGTATCAAGGCAATTATTGGTATTTTGTTGATTCATAAATCTCTCTTGGTAGCATTGTGTTTTATGCTAGTAATAGTTTGGTAGTTTTTTACTTGGTTATTACAAGTGTTAATCTGCTTTATCTTGCTAACTTATAACAATTCATAATATAACCTTTTAATACAGCAATACTATAAAAAAGTACGTCTAATTTTAGTGAGTAGTCATGCTTGGATAAAAAAGAAAGCCCAATATAAAGTAAGTATCAGAATTATCATTGCTATATTACTTATATTTTTAATAATGCATAGCAAGGTAAATCCATCTAACTAAGGCGATCGAAAATATAAATATAATAAACCTAGTGGAGCAAGTAACCAAGCAAAACCAAAACACAGCGCCATTGTCCATATTTTTACTATTAAGAACAATTCTGTTCGTACAATAAATAAATTATCCCCAACTATGTAATTCACAACACCTTCATAAACAAATCTAGAATATGGATATAATCCCCATTGTATTAAAATACATACACCTAAATATATACTTTCAGGATTTTTAAACTTAAATATGATTAAACAAAAAAGCGGTACAACAAATATTAAACAAAATAGATATTGTCGTATCAAATAACCTAGAGTTAATGCCCCAAATGTTTTTTTTAGAAAATTAGCCATAAAACCCATTCTTAATATTTATCTTTTATTGTACTTTGATTTAAGAGATCATTTTTATAATTTTTAAATTCCAGAATCATACAAACCAGCCATATTTTTATAAATTAAAAATAATAATATTATATCGTTTTTGAATAATGCTTTAATTTGCTTCGGGTTTATTTTAACAAGGTATTTTTATAATGCAAATTAATGAAATTATAAAAGGGCCTTTACATCGGTTTTAGTGGTATCAAGGCAATTATTGTTACTTTATTGTCATAAGTGTTAATTTGCTCTATGTCGTTATTCTAAAAGCAAATCATAAAGAGTTTTAATATATCATATGCTAAACAAAAGTACGCCAAAAACAACATTAATGTGATCTCTGTTTTATTGATATATAGGATCTTTATTAACACAAATGAAAACAATAAAATCAATTATATATCCAAATTTTTATCAATTATTTGTAAAAAAGAATTGAGCTATTCACACTTCATGATTGAAATAATCCTCCAAAAACATCATAAGATGTTTCACCTGAAATCGCTTTATATAATTTAACCGTATTATCAACTTAATATTAATAATTAATTGTTTTTATTTATTAAGCTATTTTTTCCTGATTGAGAAAAATAACGCATATGATTCATTGCTTCTTGAATATATTGATAATTTGGCACTTCATCAACTTCACGATTATGTAAATCCATATAATGACTAATACCTAATCGATTAACAAGATAAATATTATCAGATGTTCTCACCGCATAAGAACTATAATTAGACATCAAAAGCCAGTTACGGTCAGTTATAGGATTAAATAAATCATAACCTGTCGAATAATCACTTATATCATTTTTCACATATAAATAATGTTTCATTAGGGTTGGAACGACATCTTCATGGCTTGTTATTTTTGTACTATTATTTTTAAGGCTCTCTAATTCTTTACCACCAATAATAATAAAAGGCACCTTTGTTTGTGCATCTGTGTAATTACCATTATGCCCCCAAAATCCTAATTTATTATCATTCATCTCTTGAGCATGATCACCTGTAATAATCAATATTGTATTATCTAACGAACCTGATTCTACAAGCTCATCATAAATATTTTGTAGTAAATAATCATCATAATAAACACTTTGTTTGTAACGATTAAAAATAGGCAAAGGGTCGGTGTCATTACTCAATGTCATATAATTAAGATCCCCAATAGGTTTGAACTTCACATAAAAATCATTAGGAAAATCATAAGCATGAGGAGAATCATAAAATAAAAAAGAAAATGTCGGTCTAGATGTATCTCGTAGTTTATACCATGCAAGCCAATCATCAGTGATTTGTTTATCTCGATTAGATGCCGAACCATCTTTACTACTAATTCTTAAATTTTTAATGGTAACAAAGGCTGTTCGATCAAATTCTGGAGCAGTTACTTTAGCTGATGTAAAAATCCCAATATTATAGTTTTCTTTCTGTAGTGTTGTGATAAAGAGTGAAGGAACACTATTTCGTAAAAATGAATCCCAATAAGTACCTGGAATACCATAAAACAAACCAAAAATACCTGTACGTGTTGCATTACCAGTTGAATAATGGTTATCAAAAATAACCCCATTATTCTGCTTAACAAAACGAAATGTATTAGGCGAAATTTCTTCACTAAACGTATCATATCGCCAAGAATCCAAAACAATAAACATAATATTTTTAGTTTTTTTATTTTCCGGATTAATCACTAAAGGATTTTTGGGGTAATCAACACTAGCATTACTATTATCTTTGTTATACACGACTTTTCGTTGCCCTTTTTCATCAAAAAAATTCATGATTCTTTTTGACGTAAATGGTCGATAAAGTGGAATATATTCTTTCACTACCATAATAGGCGAATAAGCATAATAAAATGCAATCATGTGCACAACATGACTAATTAAAAATGAACTAAAAAGAAATATTGTTGATAATAAAACAATTCTTGAATTTTTATGCAATGAAGTTAATTTGTTATTGAGCAAGTAAAGAATAAAATACTCGGTGCAAAATACAACAACAATAAGCGTAAACATTAAAAAATAGGTAATTATCGAAAAATCGACAACCTGTCCAGACAAAACCATGGATAAGACAGATTGATTTACGTGAAATCGATACTGTTGAAATACAATAGTATCGATATATAATCCAATTTGAATAAAGCTAAATATTGCAGCTAAAATAATATTGCGAATAGCTTGTTTAAACCATAAAAGAGGTATACAAATAACCAAAAGTAATAAATAAGCCGAGAAAAAATGCCCCAATACAGCAAATATTGAAAATGTCACACTCGGCCAATTAAATGATGCCTCAGGGACAAGAAAAAAACGAATTGATAGTATTGATGAAATAAATAGATTAATTAAGGCAAAATAGTATAATTTTTTCATAGTGTTAAGTAAGTTATTAATTCATTATAATAAGAATTTTACTGTATTTTATATTGAAACATAGTCTTTCCTGAAACTTTTTAACAAACTAGCACTAAAAAAATACGATTCTAATAAAATTTTAACAAAAAAGGCTCAATTTAGAGCCCTTTTAGTTGAATGAAATACAGTTATCGACGATCTGCAAAAATTCTTAACAACATAATGAATAAGTTAATAAAATCAAGATAAAGGGTTAGTGCACCTAAAATAACAAATCGCCTAAACATATTAGGATCATCCTGCGATAATTGATCGCCTAACTCTTTCAGTTTTTGTGTATCATAAGCTGTTAATCCAGCAAAAACAAATACACCAATATACGTAATAGCCCACATCAACGGCTGGCTTTGCATGAAGATATTAACGAGCGAAGCGATTATAATACCCACTAATCCCATAAATAAAAAGCGTCCAAAACCAGACAAATCACGTTTAGTGGTATAACCATAAAGAGCCAAAGCTGCAAACATTCCAGCAGTAATAAAAAATACACTTGCTATTGATGATGAAGTATAAACAATAAAATAAATCGAAAATGTGCAACCATTTAAAACCGAATAAAGCATGAATAATGTTGTCGCAACAGCTCCAGAGAGACGATTAATCAATCCAGAAATGGCAAAAACTAAAGCAAATTCAGCAATAAGCAATACCCACATACCTTGATATAAAACGTTCAAAAGCTCATAGTTATTGGATGCAAACCAAGCAACCAGAGCTGTTAATAGTAATCCGACGGTCATCCAACCATAAACATGACTCATGTATGTTTGCACGCGATTACTAGATTGTTCAATAATCGAACCATTAGGTGAATAATTTCTCATTAATTACCTCTCGTTAAAAAAGAATGACATAACTTAATATCATTATATACTAAATAAATACTAATACCATTTTCTCAAAGCTTCTTTATCTGTTTTTTTTGCTTCAACCCAAGTTTCGCCTTGGGGCGTTCGTTCTTTTTTCCAAAAAGGCGCTTCGTTCTTTAATACATCCATAATGAACTCTACTGCTGCAAACGCATCTGAACGATGTGCGCTACTTGCTCCCACAAAAACAATCTTTTCGTTTGCGCTAATTTCACCTACTCGATGAATTACCGCAACTCGACTTAATTGCCACCGCTCTCTAGCTTGGGCTATGATATTAGCCAAGACCTTCTCTGTCATTCCTGCATAATGTTCTAAAAATAAGCTTATCGTTTGTTTTTCATTACTACGAACTTTGCCCATAAAAGAGACAACAGCACCATCTTGTGGTAATTGTGAAAGCCAATCGTTTAACTTATTAATATCAATCGGCTGCTCACTAACCTTGATAAGATCCATAATATTATCCACCTGTTACAGGAGGAAAGAAAGCGATTTCATCGCCTTCTTTCACAATATAATCAAAATCAACCAACGTTTGATTTACAGCGCATAAAACAGAGTTTTCCTTAAATGCCAAAAACCATTGTTCACCACGTTCACTTAACTGATCGATAAGATAGGAAACTGGAAGTTGATTAGCATCTAACATAACACTCTCAGTCCCAACTAATTCTCTAATTTGAGCGAAAAAAATAACTTTATTCATTTTCTATCTATTAAACCTTTTGAGCAATAAACTCCCCTGACCTACCACCACTTTTCGTCAACAATCTTACTTGAGAAATCACCATATCTTTTTGAACCGCTTTGCACATGTCGTAAATGGTTAATGCTGCAATAGATGCGGCAACCATTGCTTCCATTTCAACACCTGTTTGCCCATTCAATCGACAAAGCGATTGAACTCGGACACAATTTTTTATTTGATCTACTTCTATGTTAATTTCAATTTTACTCAAAAAAAGTGGATGACAAAGCGGAATAAGCTCCCAAGTCTTTTTAGCAGCTTGAATCCCTGCAATTCTTGCTGTTGCAAAAACATCGCCTTTATGATGTTTACCCTCAATAATCATCTTCAATGTTTCAGCATTCATTAAGACTAATGACTCAGCTCTTGCTTCGCGTGTTGTTATTAGTTTTTCTGAGACATCAACCATACAGGCTTCACCTCGCTGATTAATGTGCGAAAATGATTCACTCATCCTTTAATCTCTACTATTTTATTAATTATCAATTTTTACCAAGATAGCAAATTTTATTAATAGTTACTACTAATCCTTTTAAGGCTATTAATGTAATAAATCTAGATGAATAAAAACTAGATTGTTTTTATAACTTTTGCGGGTTATGTAAAAACTGCGTACAATATAGCTTTATATAAATTATAATACCTGTGATTTTTTAATGCTTATCGCTCATATAGCCTTACCGGTACCACTTTACCAAATATTTGATTATCAATTAACCAAACCAGCTCAAGTTGGAATGCGGGTTAAAGTTCCTTTTGGTAAACGTGACGCAATAGGAATTATTGTTAGTATTGACGAAAAAACCGAATTTGATATTGAAAGCTTAAAAACGATTACAACTGTTATTGATACTGAACCTGTTTTTACACCTTCTATTTGGCGGTTGTTAAACTGGGCTGCTAGTTATTACCATTATCCTATTGGCGAAGTTCTTTTTCATTCTATACCTGTTTTATTACGACAAGGGCGAAAAGCAATCAAGGAAGACACCAAACGATGGCAATTAACTCAATTGGGTAAAAATATTGATTTAAAATCATTATCACGGACTCCGAAACAAAAATTATTATTATCATCATTCAGAAATAATACCCCTTCTGAAAATGAAGTAAGTAGTACTATCTATCAAAAATTACAGAAAAAAAATCTTATAGAACAAGTAAACTGTCAATCAGATAGTATTCAATGGCAAACCAATTTTTCAACAAATACTAGTTCAATTCAGTTAAATAAAGAGCAGACCTATGCTATAGAAACAATCAACAAAAAAAATCATCAATTTGAAGTATTTTTATTAGAAGGAGTGACTGGATCGGGTAAAACAGAAGTATATTTAAATATACTATCTAATATATTAGCTACAGGTAAGCAAGCATTAGTACTAGTTCCAGAAATTGGGTTAACACCACAAACAATTGGACGTTTCAAAAAACGCTTTAATGCGCCAATTGATATTTTGCACTCAGGATTAACGGATAAACAAAGACTCACTGTTTGGCTAAGAAGTAAACATGGTGAAAATGCTATTGTTGTTGGCACTCGCTCATCACTTTTTACTCCTTTTAAAGACTTAGGAATGATTATTATTGATGAAGAGCATGATAGTTCCTATAAACAACAAGAAGGTTGGCGTTATAATGCCCGAGATTTAGCAATTATTCGAGCAAAATTTAACAATGTTCCAATTGTTTTAGGCTCCGCAACACCGTCGCTTGAAACACTCAATAATGTACAAAATCACAAATATCATTTATTACAATTAACCGAAAGAGCCGGTAATGCAATGCTAGCCAAACAGTCAATTTTGGATCTTCGTGGGTTAGTACTTACTGCAGGTTTATCTCAACCATTAATTGAACAAATAAAAAAACATTTATCAAATAATAATCAGGTAATACTATTTTTAAATCGCCGAGGTTTTTCACCATTATTAATATGCCATGATTGCGGTTGGATTGCTGAATGTCCTCGCTGTGATAGACCTTATACACTACATCAAAAACAACACAAACTTATATGTCATTATTGTGATACACCAAGGATAATTCCTAAACAATGCCCAAAATGTGGATCAACACATTTAATGCCTATTGGGTTTGGGACAGAACAACTTGAACAACAACTTGAAATCCTTTTTCCTAATATCAAGATTAGTCGCATTGATCGAGACACAGTGAGTAAAAAAGGTGCATTAGATAACTATTTACAAAGTATCCAACAAGGAGGTGCACACATTCTAGTTGGTACACAAATTTTAGCTAAAGGACATCATTTTCCAGATGTAACCTTGGTTGGAATTGTTGATGTGGATGGTGCTTTATTTTCAAATGATTTTCGGGCAACTGAACGATTTGCCCAAATTTATACTCAAGTATCAGGAAGAGCGGGTCGAGAAACTAAAGCTGGGCAAGTTATTTTACAAACATATCATCCAGATCACCCTTTGCTCAATATTTTACTAACTCAAGGTTATGAAAAATTTGCCAAATTAACGTTACAAGAACGGCAACATACACAATTACCTCCGTTTAGTTACCAAACATTAATTCGTGCAGCTGATCGTAACAATCATTACGCTCCAGCATTCTTACAACATGTGCATGATTGGCTAAAAGAACATAGTAATAATACTTTATGGCAGTTGGGGCCAATGCCTGCAAGTCAACCGAAAAAGGCAGGATATCATCGTTGGCAATTACTACTTCAACATACAAGTAGACAACAATTACAGAAAATTTTGGATCAACTATTAATCGTAATAGGAAAATGGAGTGAAACATCAAAAGTAAGATGGAGTATTGATGTCGATCCCATTGATAATTAAAGTGATATTATCTCCACCAATACTAATTAGTGGAGATAATAAATTATAATATTATTTTACCAGCATTTTTATCCAATGTTGCCTGTCCAATACCTGAAACTTCCTTTAGCTGCTCAACTGAAACAAAAGGGCCAAACTTTTCTCGGTATTCTATTATCTTCTGAGCTTTACTTGCCCCAATCCCAGTTAATACTTTTGATAATTCTTCTGCTGTTGCAGTATTGATATTTACTTGAGCAACTTGTTTTTGTTCTTGTTTAACGGAAGTTGGTGTTTCTGGAACCGAATTAGCAAAGCTTATGTTCGAAAAAATAAAACTTGATAATATAATACATAATAGTGAAAATACTTTCATTTGATTAACCTCATAAAATAGTTACGCAATTAAATTTGCTTTATAACTATCTCACTTCATCAAATAAAAAAATTTCATTAATAATAAAAATGAGAAAAGCCACCTAAGTGACTTTTCATTTTTTCAATTATTTCTACTATTTTGGGAGTTAAATCACAAATTGGAATCAGGCATAATTTCTATCTTAGCCTTAGAGCGTATGTCAGCAGCAAGATAATAATGCATATTATTAATAAATAAAGGTAATAACTCAGAAGAAATATCTTCATATTCTTTTGGGGTATCTACCTTAGTTAGCGCAACAATATAAGCATTTTTATCATCTAAAAATTCCACACCATAAACAGTCTTCCCAGATACTGAAGGATTTAAATTAAAGACCATATTAACAACTTTTTGATCAAGTTCTGTTGAATTTCGATTCAAAACATATTTTTTTGCAAATTGGACATTTTTGGCTTTTCCAGTTTCGTTAAGTTGAGTCAATATATTATCAACACTAGATTTAAACTGGCTTTGAGCCATCTCTGTAAAAAGTTTATTATGGATATCTTCTTTAACTTCATCAAATGGAGCTATACCTTCAGGACGATAATCAACTGTTTGTACAACAAAATCATACTTCCCAAAACTTCTATCTACAGGTATTAAATCAGAAACTTTATTCGTTGCCTTACCATCGACTATCATTTCTTCACTAAAAATCACATCCCTAACCTCTGGATGAGCAGCAAGTGAAAACTTATCGTTGAAAGATATCCAATTTGAGGTCTTTACTTCAAATCCAAGTTTGTTGGCAAGATCTTCAATACTTTTAGGAGAATCATGTAATGCAGTTTTAATTCTATTTTCTTCATTTTCTAATGCTTTTTGTATTTTTTGTTCAGTAAGCTTTGGCCTGATTTGGTATTTAGCATAATCAAAATCCATAACTTTTTTAGGTTGTATACCATCTAATTTCACTATTGCGTAACCACCATCAACGGTTATTGGCGATGAAATTTTCCCTACTTTCTTCAATTGAGCATCTTTAAAAACTTGAGGTAATGAATCATCATCAGCAAACCAGCCTAATGAACCATTTTTGCCATAAGGTGAAATATCATGATTCTGATTAACAGTTTTAACAATAGTATCAAAATCAGAACCAGACAAAAGATCCTTTGCAATTTCATTAGCTTGTTCTTTATTAGTCACAAAAATTACACTATAAGCTCTCTTAGCAGGATATGAATAAGTTTTAATATTTTTATCATACTCATTTTTAATTTCTTTTTCAGTGACACTAATTGTTTTTCTCAAAGATTCGTCAGAAGTCATAATATATTTAACTTTTACACGCTCATTTTTGAAAAATTCTTTTAAATGTTCATTATAATATTTTTGTTCATCATCCAACGTAACATTCGACTCATCAACATCACTTACAGAAGCATTAACAGAAGTAGCATATACACTTCTAGTTTGATTTTTAAGAGAAGCTATTTCAGAATCAATTGGCAGAATAAAATTACTATTTATTATGGCATTAACAGTCTGTTGTTGCTGTAATACAGTTCTTATAATTTCAGCATAACTATCTGGAGTAAAATTATTTTCAGCTAGAAGGTTTAAATATGTCTGATTATCAAATTTACCATCTTTAAAAAACTCTTTTTGTTTTTTGATAAACTTTTTGATTTGATCATTACTAATAGCTACACCAACTTTTTCTGAAAATTTATAAGCTAAATAATTATCAATTTGATAAGATAAAACATTACGGCGTAATTTTTTGATAAAAGAACTATCACCTCCAGCATTCGCTGTTACTGCTTTAGCTTGAGCTTCGAATTCGGCCCGACTAATACCTTCACCATCAACTTTTGCGATATATTTCTGTTGATCTTGAACACTTACACTGCCACCAAAACCTAAGAATCCGACGCCAGTGAAAATAAAACATAAAATAATTATTGCAAAAATAATCTTAACAACAATATTATTTGCTGCTGTTCGGATTGTCTCCATCATTTATTGCGATTCTCCATACCAAATGTTGAATTATAAAAGTATAGCATATTTAACTAAATTGGCTATTGTCCGAATGTTATGTAGCATAAAAAAAAGATCAACATAGAGTTGATCTTTTATTAAATTAATAAATAACTAGTTTAATATAGCTGAATTATCGACGCTATTTTTTAATTTCTTAATAGCTTTTCTAGTTGTTGGTACTGGCTCTATACCAAATGGATTATTCTGCAATGCAATTGTAAGCACATCATCAATCCATTTTACTGGATGTATATCAACTTCAGATTTTACATTATCAGGAATATCTTCCAAGTCTTTAACATTATCCATTGGAATCAATACAGTTTTAATTCCTCCTCGGTGTGCAGCTAATAATTTTTCTTTTAATCCGCCGATAGGTAAAACTTCACCACGTAATGTTATTTCGCCAGTCATAGCAACATCAGAACGAACTGGATTACCCGTTAATGTTGAAATTAGTGAAGTACACATTGCGATACCTGCACTCGGTCCATCTTTTGGCGTTGCTCCATCAGGCACATGTACATGGATATCGCGTTTTTCATAAAAATCACTATTAATACCCAATTTTTCTGCACGAGATCGAACAACTGTTAATGCCGTTTGAATCGATTCTTGCATAACATCACCTAATGAACCAGTGTAAGTCAATTTTCCTTTACCTAGTACACTTACTGATTCAATAGTAAGTAAGTCTCCACCAACTTCTGTCCACGCAAGACCAATAACTTGCCCAATACGGTTTTCATTATCTGCCTTACCGTAATCAAAACGCTGTATTCCCAAGAAATCTTTTAAGTTATCTTGTGTTACCGTTACTTTTTTCAATTTGCTATTTAATGCTAATTGCTTAACAACTTTACGACAAATTTTTGCAATCTCTCTTTCTAGATTTCGAACTCCAGCTTCCCGTGTATAATAACGAATGATTCCAATAATAGCTGAGTCATCAATACTAATTTCTTTTGATTTCAAACCATTATTTTCTATCTGCTTAGCAATTAAGTGTTGTTTTGCTATATTCAATTTCTCATCTTCTGTATAACCAGAAAGACGAATAACTTCCATCCTATCCAATAATGGCGCAGGAATATTCATAGAGTTAGCCGTTGCAACAAACATCACATCAGATAAATCGTAGTCAACTTCTAAATAATGGTCACTAAAAGCATTATTTTGTTCAGGATCAAGCACTTCCAATAATGCAGATGCAGGGTCGCCACGCATATCCGATGCCATCTTATCTATCTCATCTAATAAAAATAACGGATTCTTAACCCCCACTTTTACCATACGTTGAATTAATTTACCTGGCATTGAACCTATATATGTACGCCTATGTCCACGTATCTCAGCTTCGTCACGTACACCACCAAGCGCCATTCGTATATACTGACGTCCTGTCGCTTTAGCAATTGATTGTCCAAGTGAGGTCTTCCCCACACCAGGAGGACCAACTAAACATAAAATTGGACCTTTAACTTTATTAACACGCCCTTGAACTGCTAAATATTCTAAAATTCTATCTTTTACACGTTCAAGTCCATAATGATCTTTATCTAAAACTTTTTGTGCAGCTTCAATATCTTTTTTAACGTTACTACGCTTATACCAAGGAACTTGAAGCATCCAATCAATATATCCCCGAACAACCGTTGCCTCAGCAGACATCGCTGGCATCATTTTAAGTTTATTAAGCTCAGCTAATGCTTTGTCTGTAGCTTCTTTTGGCATTTTAGCTTTAGTAATTTTTTCTTTTAATTCTTCATATTCATCAGGTTTATTATCTATATCGCCTAACTCTTTACGAATCGCTTTAATTTGCTCATTGAGGTAATACTCCCTTTGAGCCTTTTCCATTTGTTGTTTAACTCGGTGTCGAATATTTTTTTCAACTTGTAGTAAATCAATTTCTGATTCCATCAATGAAATAAGCAATTCAAAACGCTTTATAAGATTAGCGGTTTCTAAAATCTCTTGTTTTTGTTCAACTTTCAAAAATAAAGTTGCAGCAATAGAGTCGGCTAAACGTGAAGGTTCCTTCAAAAAATGTATAGAATCAACAATTTCCTGAGTTATTTTTTTGTTTAGTTTTGAGTATTCATCAAAGTTAGATAAAGTCAAGCGTATCATGGCTTCACTTATATCCGCGGCTTTTTTTACTTCACTTAATGGTTTGACTTTTGCAATAAAATATTCATTGTCGTTGTTCTCAACAATGTCATTCATTTTAGCTCTTGCAATACCTTCAACAAGAACTTTTACTGTTCCATCTGGCAATTGAAGTAATTGTAAAACATTAGCCACAGTTCCGACATCATATAAATCATCTATATCAGGATCATCTTGAGAAGGATTTTTTTGGGTTACAAGAAAGACTTGCTTATCCATTTCCATTGCACCTTCTAAGCAACGTATTGATTTACTTCTACCAACAAAGAGAGGAATTACCATATGAGGAAATACAACAACATCACGCAATGGTAAAATAGGCATAATCATTTGTTTAGTTCGTTTTATTTTCATTTTATTCTCTCTAGTAGTACAAATCTATTAGATAGATATTGGGTTCATTTTTAGATATTCAAGCCTATCTTTTTTGTTTTAACATACATTAATTCTAGAACATCTTGACAGTATTTACTGAAATTTTGCCTTAATATTAATTTGAGGTATAGCTCTTGCCATCATATTTATGATGGCAAATATATATTTCAAGCCGAGATTTCAGCATCTTCACGATGGATTAATTTCGGTGCTAGAGATTGTTCAACGGTGTCTTTTTCAACAATTACTTTGTTAATAGTATTCATTGATGGTAAGTCATACATTATATCTAATAATATATTTTCAACAATTGAACGCAAACCTCTCGCTCCTGTTTTTCTTTGCATCGCTTTTATAGCGATAGCATCCAAGGCTTCTCTCGTAAACTCAAGCTCAACACCATCTAACTCAAACAAAGTTTGAAATTGTTTAGTTAAAGCGTTTTTAGGTTCCGTTAGAATATTAATTAAGGCATTTTTATCTAATTCGGATAATGTTCCTATAACAGGTAATCTTCCGATAAACTCAGGAATTAAACCAAACTTAACTAAGTCTTCTGCTTCAATTTTTGCTAATAGCTCCGACTCAGAAAGTTTATTTTTAGTGCTTGTTACCTCAGCACCAAAACCTATTCCTGTATTAATTGATACACGATTCTCAATGACTTTATCCAAACCACTAAATGCACCACCACAAATAAATAGAATTTTTGAAGTATCTACTTGCAAAAACTCCTGCTGAGGATGTTTACGTCCACCTTTTGGCGGAACAGAAGCGATAGTGCCTTCAATAATTTTCAATAAAGCCTGTTGAACTCCCTCACCAGAAACATCTCTAGTAATAGATGGGTTATCCGATTTTCGTGAAATTTTATCGATTTCATCAACGTAAATAATCCCCCTCTGAGCTTTTTCAACATCATAATCACAATTCTGTAATAATTTTTGAATAATATTTTCTACATCTTCACCAACATAACCAGCTTCAGTTAGTGTTGTTGCATCAGCCATAGCAAAAGGTACATCTAAAAAACGAGCTAATGTTTCAGCTAATAATGTTTTACCGCTACCAGTAGGTCCTATAAGCAAAATATTACTTTTGCCTAATTCAACATCACTACGACTAGCATGGTTACGTAAGCGCTTATAATGATTATAAACAGCAACAGATAAAACTTTTTTAGCTCTTTCTTGACCAATTACGTATTCATCAAGATGCTCTCTAATTTCGTGTGGTGTTGGTAATGGTTTACTAATAAACTCTTCATGAGAAAGAAAACTTTTTTTCTCTTCTTTTAAAATATCATTACATAATCCTATACATTCATTACAAATATAAATAGATGATGGACCAGCAATAAGTTTACGGACTTCATGCTCACTTTTACCACAAAAAGTACAATAGAGTAATTTTTCTGAACTTTCTTTATTCACGTTTATCACCTACCCAACATTAAGATCGTTTACTATATATGGCATCAACTAAACCATATTCAACTGCTTTATCGGCAGACATAAAATTATCACGGTCGGTATCTTTTTCAATCACACTAATATCTTGACCTGTGTGCATTGCTAAAATATTATTTAGCCGGTTTTTTACCTGTAAAATCTCTTGTGCATGTATTTGGATATCAGAAGCCTGTCCTTGAAAACCACCTAATGGTTGGTGAATCATGACACGTGCATTTGGTAAGCAATAACGTTTACCTTTAGCTCCAGCTGTTAAAAGCAATGACCCCATTGAACAAGCTTGTCCCAAACAAATTGTACTAACATCTGGTTTTATAAATTGCATTGTATCATAAATAGCCATGCCAGCTGTAACAACCCCACCAGGTGAATTGATATACAAATAGATATCTTTATCAGGATTCTCTGCTTCTAGAAATAACATTTGAGCAATAATAAGGTTTGCCATATTATCTTCAACTTGACCCGTCAAAAATATAACTCGCTCTTTTAATAACCGTGAGTAAATATCATAAGCTCGTTCACCCCGAGAGCTTTGTTCAACTACCATTGGAATAACACCCATATATGATTCAAAAGGCATTTTTATCTCCTAATTAACAAAATAGCCCAAACAGATAATACATATTTGGGCTTAAAAGTGAGCGTTTTTAAATTAAATGAAAAAGCTAATAGATTAAGCTATCTGCTGATTCATTAATTCAGAAAATGAATAATTCTTTTCTGTTACTTTCGCACTAGCTAATAACAGATCTACAACTTGATCTTCTAATGCAACAGCTCGAATATTCTCCATCGCTTTTTTATCTTTATGATAATATTCTGAAACTTCTTTTGGATCTTCATATGCAGTCGCAATTTCATCAATTAATGCTTGAACACGCGATTCGTCTGCAGTTAATTTATTACTTTCAATTATTTCACTAAATAATAAGCCTGTAGCAACACGTTTTTTAGCCTCAGCTTCAAATAGTTCTTTCGGTAATTCCATACCTTGTTTGACATTACCGCCAAAGCGAGATAAGGCTTGTTGACGTAACACATCAATTTCACGATCGATTAATGCCACAGGTACATCAATCTCATTATTTTTAACTAAACCATCAATAGCTTGTGTTTTAACTTTGTTACGAATTGTTGCGTTGAGTTCTCTTGTCATATTTTTACGAACTTCAGCTCTCAAACTTTCAACGGTACCATCTACAATACCAAAGCGTTTAACAACGTCTTCGGTAAGTTCAGGTAATTCAAGTTCTTCAACCTTTTTAAGTGTAGATGCAAATACAGCAGGTTTACCTTTTAGGTTTTCAGCATGATAGTCCTCAGGGAAAGTCACATTAATATCAAACTTATCACCTACTTTATGACCAATAATTGCATCTTCAAAACCTGGAATCATACGACCTTGCCCTAACACTAAAGCAAAATCATTAGCCTTACCACCTTCAAACTCGGCACCATCAACTTGACCGACAAAATCCAAAGTAACACGATATTGCTCTTCAGCCGCTTTTTCAACTTCTTTCCAAGTACCTTGTTGTTTGCGTAATGTTTCAATCATTGTTTCAACATCTGCATCAGCAACTTCTGCAACTGGTTTTTCAACTTCAATTTTATCTAAATTTTCAACTTTTATTTCTGGGTAAACTTCAAATTCAACAGTAAATGTATAATCTTCACCATTTTTATATTCTTGTGGAGTATAAGTCGGAGCTCCAGCTGGATTTAATTTTTCTTGAATAATAGCGTCAACAAAATTCCGTTGCATCAAATCGCCTAAAGCATCTTGTAAAATAGAAGCACCATAACGTTGTTCAACAATTTTTAAAGGCACTTTTCCTTTACGAAAACCATCAATGCGTACTTTTTTTGCTGTATTAATAAGCTCTTTATCAACCGCTTTTTTAATATCTTCAGCTTTAATTGTAATAGATAAACGTCGACCTAATCCTTGTGTTGTTTCTACCGAAACTTGCATGTTTATACCTCGAAATTATTGAATATTATTTGCTCATAATTATATAAAAACGATAATTGAGCTAAAAAATTAAAAAATAGGCATGCATTATACCGACCGCAATCGTCTACGTCGAGACATTTAATAGTTTCTTCTCAAGCGCTTTCAAGCGTTTATTCATTTCGTCAATATGTAAAACTAATGATGCCGTTTTTCGCCATACTTTGTTTTCTTGCAATGGAATACCTGATGAATAAACACCTGGCTGTTTAATTGGGCGCATTACCATACCCATACCTGTTACTGTAACTTGGTCACATATTTCCATATGTCCATTAATAACACTTGCACCACCAATCAAACAATGTCGACCAATAGTTAAACTTCCAGCCATAATAACGCCACCAGCAACGGCCGTATGATCTCCAATTACATCGTTATGAGCAATCTGACATTGATTGTCAATAATAACACCATTACCAATAATAGTATCATCAAGAGCACCGCGATCAATTGTCGTTGAGGCACCAATTTCAACGTTATTGCCAATGACAACACGCCCTAATTGAGGAATTTTAACCCACTTCCCTTTATCATTAGCATAACCAAATCCATCTGCACCAATTACAGTCCCAGATTGAATCAGGCAATTTTCTCCAATAATACAATTATGATAAATAGAAACATTAGCCCATAATTTTGTACCTGCACCTATTGTTGTATTTTTTCCAACAAAACACCCTGCACCAATGATACAATCGTCTCCTAATATCACACCGCTTTCGATAACAGCGTTAGCGCCAATAGAAACATTACTACCTAATTGAGCAGTCGAATCAATCACTGCTGATGTAGCTATATCCTTAGCTGGAGCTGGAGTAGTATCTAGGTATTGTGCTAATTTTGCATATGCAAGGTATGGATCTTTTACAATAAGGGCTGCACCATTCCAATGCTCAAGACCCTCTTCTGTCATTACCACAGCAGAAGCTTTGCATTCTAATAAATTCTTTTGTAATTTCTTATCAGATAAAAATGTAATTTGACCTGATATAGCACTATTCATTGATGCTATACCAGTGATGGCTAAATCACCATCACCATATAACCTAGCATCAAGTTGCTTAGCTAATTGCTCTAAACGAAAGGAAAACATTATTTTTTAACCTTTTCCAACACTTTGTCTGAAATGTCAACCGCATCTGAAGCTGATAAGGTGGCTTCTGCTTTTAAAATAATATCGTATTTTTCTTTTGCGACTATATCTTTAATAGCTTCTTGGATTTTAATTAATAATTTCTCTGCTTCTTCTGTTTCACGCTTACGATAATCTGCAGAAAAAGCCTTAGCTTTATTTTCAAAATCAGAAATTGTTTTATTTAATTTCGTTTTTTCAGATGAAGACAATGTTAAACCATCTTTTTTTAATCGTGCAGCAGCTTCATTTGCTTTCTTTTCTTCAGCTTGTAATGATTTAGCTCTTGCTTCAAATTCACTATCCAATGCTTTACCAACCGATTCGCGTTGCGGCATACGTTGTAATACTGACATAACATCGACTACACCAATTTTTACTTCAGCATTTACAAAGCTTGCAAAAAGTAATGCCGTACTAACACTAAGAAAATATATAATTTTTTTCACTTTAATCACCTATTTGTTTTCTATTGTATAACATGGAATTACCATGTAGAACCTATATTAAATTGAAACTGTTGAGTTGAATCACCATCATATTTCTTAAACGGTTGAGCATAAGAAAAGACTAAAGGACCTAATGGAGACATCCATTGCACAGCAAGCCCAGCAGACATCCTAATATCCGATGGGGAACTATAATCAGGGATATTTTTTCCTTTTAAATTCCATTCAGTATCCCATACAGTACCTGCATCGAAAAATAGTGATGTTCTAATATTATCAGCATATTTTTCGCTAGCAAATGGCGTTGGAAGTATTAGCTCTGTACTTGCAAAAGCTATAGCATTACCACCTACAGCATCTTTTGATTTTGTACATCCAGATGTATTATCTAAGCTATCGCAAACTCCACTTTTATTAAGATATACCGCTTTAGGACCTACAGTATTTGATTTAAACCCACGTAGCACAGAGGCACCACCAGCATAGAAGTTTTCATAAAAAGGTAACTCTTTTCCACCTAAACCGCCACCATAGCCTAATCGAGCACGAGTTAAAAAGATCCAGTTATGGTCATTGTCAATAGGATAATAGTAAGACGCATCTGAGACTAGTTTATAGAACCTATTTTCAAATAATGGTGCTGTAACTTTAGCATTAGCTGTTATTTTAAGTCCATCAGTAGGGAAAAATCCACGATCTAAAGAGTTATATGTCCAATAAGCATTTAACAATAAATCATTAGTATCAAATGAAATAGAACTTTTATTGTTCACTTTTTCACCCATGGAGTTGAAATAACGCCACATTCCATATTGCGCTTGCATACCAGATAACTTATGGTTAGCAAATTCAGAACCAAAACGAACAAAATTATTTTCACTAATTGGGAATCCTAAATTAGCTGATGCGCCCCAAGTCTTACTTGAATATTCTGATTCATCATCTTTATCGTCATTTTTATAGGTATTATAATAAATACTACCCCCTAAACTTACACCATCAACAGTAAAATAAGGATCAACGATAGAAATAGATGCAGTTTTATCTGTATCAGTTGTGTTAACATCAAATGAGACACTGTTACCTGTTCCCAACCAGTTATCTTGAGAAATACCGGCATTGAAACTAACACCACTATCAGAACCAACACCAATACCAAATTTGATACTACCAGTATTACGTTCAGCAACTTTATAAATAATATCAACTTGATCATCAATACCAGGCACACGTTCAGTATTAACTTCAACAGTATCAAAAAATCCAAGTCGGTTTAAACGTTCTTTACCTAATTCAACTAATCCATTACTTAACCAAGCCCCCTCCATTTGTCGAAGCTCACGGCGAATTACACTTTCGCTGGTTACAGTATTGCCAACTATTTTAATTTTACGAACATAAAAACGTTCACCCACATCAACAAGAACAACTAATTTAACCGTATGTGCGACATCATCCATTTCAGGCTGAATTGATACTCTAGGGTACGCATAACCGAAATTAGCAAGTAGACGCTTAACGCCATCTTCAATTTCAGTAATTTTTTTACCATTATAAAGTTCACCAACTTTTACTTTTTCATTAGCAATTTTGGAAATCTCGCCTTTATGGCCAGCAAAATTACCCATAAATTCAAGTTGAGATAACTTATACTGTTCACCTTCATGAATATTAACTGTAACGTATATGCCTTTTTTGTCTGGCGTTAAACTAACTTGCGTTGACTCAATGTTAAAACGAGCATAACCACGATTTAAATAAAAACTTTGTAATTCATCTAAATCTGCTGCCAATTTTTGTTTTTGATATTTGCGATCTCCAAACATATTCCACCAAGATACTTCATCACGCAAAGTAAAACGCGAAATAAGTTCTTCAGATGAAAAAGCTTTAGCACCAACAATATTAATCTGATCAATTAGTGCCGATTTACCTTCAGCTACAACTAATTTTAAATCAACACGATTACGTGACAACGGAGTTACAACAGCTTTGATTTGAGCATTATATTTACCAACACTATAGTAAAAATCTTCTAAGCCTTTTTCTATACCAGAAAGCATAGTACGATCTAATGCTTCACCTTCACGAATACCCGAACTATCTAGGTTTTTTTTCAGCATCTCATCTTTAACAGACTTATTACCAGAAAAAGTTATGCTAGCAATAGTAGGGCGTTCTTGAACATGAACAATTAACCTATCACCATCACGAGAAACGGTAATATTATCAAAGTTTCCACTAGAATATAGTGATTTAATGATACGGCCTAAATCAGCTTCATTAACATAATCACCGACTTGAATAGGCATTTCAAGTAATGCTGCTCCAACAGTAACACGTTGCAAACCTTCAAATTTGATGTCTTTTACTACAAAATCATCAACACAAAATGCATTGGAACTATATACTGCTGTAGTACTAAACAACAAAGATGCTATAAGTAATTTATTTATTTTCATCGTAAATGTTTATAACCTCATCCCATCACAATCGTAAAATATCATTAAATAGTGCAATTCCCATTATTACCATCAATAAAAAAAAGCCAATACGAGAAAATCGTTCTTGTACTTCATTTGATAAGGCTTTACCTTTTATCTTTTCAAATAATAAAAAAACAAGGTGCCCGCCATCTAACATAGGTAATGGAACAAGATTGATAACGCCCAAACTTATACTAATAAAAGCTAGAAAATATAAGTAAGAGGTAAAACCATAACTTGCTGTTTGCCCTGCGCTTTTTGCTATTGTTATTGGTCCAGACAAATGTTTTAGACCAATAACACCTGTTACTAATTGATAAAGCGAACGAATCGTTAACTTCGTGGTTAACACTGTTTGCGCCATACCTTTATTAAAACTTTCTAAAAAACCATACTGCATAATTCTTGCATCAGACTTGGGATACAAACCAGCGACACCTTTTCCATCTATTCCAATAGTTGGCACGAGTTTAAGATAAATATCTATATTTCCTCGATTAACCTTTAACATCATTGCTTGAGCTGTTTTAATTGTATTGGAAAAATCATTCCAATCAACGTATGAGTGATCATTATAACCAATAATTTTATCCCCAACACGCAGACCTGCTTTCTCAGCAGCCGAACCCGATACAATTTTACTCACAATTGGATAAACTTTCACCTTTTCAGGAACAAAACCAAATGCGGTAATTGTCGAATCCTTTTCTATATCAAAATGCCAATTACTGATATCTACATTTTTTTTAACTTCTTTCTGGTTATCATCACCAAAGCTATCGATATAAGAAAAAGACACATTAGCTTTTCCCATTGCCGCAATTAAGGCTAAATTTACGTCATTCCATGTTTCTACTTTTATATTATCAATAGTTTTCAATTCTGCACCAGCTGGAATTATTACTTTAGAAGCTGGTGTATTAGGTATAACTTCTTTTATTTTAACAGGATAAACAACTACACCCATCAAAAAAATGATCCAATAGATAATTAAGGCTAATATAAAATTAGCAAATGGACCAGCAAAAATAATTGCAGTTCTTTGCCAAATTTTTTTTCTATCAAATGCAAAGTTTTCGTTATTGCTTGATAATGTTGTTGCTCTACCGTCGAGCATTTTAACATAACCACCAAGCGGAATCATAGCAATTACCAATTCGGTTCCGCTTAAAAATTTATGAGACCATATTTTTTTACCAAAACCAATTGAGAAACATTCAACTTGAACCTTGCACAAACGAGCAACACAAAAATGTCCAAACTCATGAATAGTAACTAATATACTCATGGTAATAACAAACAATAACAGCGACCACAACAAAATCTATTACCTTTTATAATAAGTAAAAAGCTAATGTAGCAAAAACAGGAACGGCAGCAGTTAAGCTATCAATGCGATCTAAAATTCCACCATGACCAGGAATTAAGTGACCACTATCTTTAATATTTGCTTCACGCTTAAACATACTTTCAGTTAAATCACCTAAAACCGAAACTAAAATCGCTAACAAAGAGCTAATAAAAAATGTACTGAAAGTCATGTCAAACATGTTAAGTATGTAAGCAATTAAACTAATTGCAATTGCTACACTAATACCGCCTATGAATCCTTCTATAGTTTTACCCGGGGATACTTTTGCCGCTAATTTTCGTTTACCAAATGATCGCCCAACAAAATAAGCTCCAGTATCTGTCGCCCATACTAGCACAAAGACGTAAAGCAACCAAATTGCACCCGTATAAGAATTAGAATTGTAGTTAATTGCTCTTAATTCGACCATACTAATAAAGAACGGTGCTAGCGTAAAAAAAGCAAATAGTAACTTTATAAAGATTGAATTACACCAATACTTTGTCGTGGTTGGATAGCTACTTACTAAAAACAAAGCAGTTAACCACCATATGATTGATAAAAATAAAATTATACTATATAAATTCATTTTAAATTCAATAGAATCCGGAACCAAATAAAGTATGCCCAATAAAATAACTGTTGAAAAAGAAAAAATTAATTTTAAATATTTTTTTCTAATATGAAGAAACTGAGTCCACTCCCATGCGGCTAATCCACAAACCAGAATAATAGTGAAAGAAAACACGGGTAATGGAACAAAAAAAAGAACTGCTACCACAAGCGGAATAAGCACAATTGCAGCAAGTATGCGATGGATTAACATGAATGCTCCTTATTATGAATACCACCAAAGCGTCGTTCTCTGGCATTAAATGCATTGATTGCTTCATCGAATAAAGATTGATTAAAATCAGGCCATAAGGTATTGGTAAAATAGAGTTCAGAATAAGCAATTTGCCATAACAAAAAATTACTAATTCGATATTCTCCGCCAGTACGAATAACTAAATCCACTTCAGGAAATTCGCTTATACACATTGTTGAGCCAAAACGATCCTCAGTAATATCATCTAAACTGATTTCTCCGTTAGTAACTTGCATAGCAATTTTTTTTGCTGACTGCAAAATATCCCAACGTCCGCCATAGTTAGCTGCAATATTTAGTACTAGTCCAGAATTGTTTTTCGTTAAATTTTGCGCATGAATAATCATATTTTGTAAATGTTCACTAAAGCGAGAAATATCACCAATAATATTCAAACGAACATTATTTTTATTTAAACTTTTTATCTCACGATTTAATGCATAAATAAAAAGGGAAATTAGGGCAGAAACTTCATTGTGTGGACGTTTCCAATTTTCACTACTAAAAGCATATAAAGTAAGGACTTTTATCTTTATTTTTGCCGCATAAGCTACAATTTTTCGAACTGCTTTCAAGCCTGCTCGATGACCAATAACTCGTAACTGGTTATGTTGCTGTGCCCAGCGACCATTACCATCCATAATTATAGCCACATGACTAGGAATAGATCTTTCTTGTGTCATGCAATATCTCATATTGTCGCAATCATTATATTAATTATATTATTTTGTCCAATTAACGCGTACCATAAACTACAATAGTTTTACCATGTGCAGAAATCAAATGTTGATCTTCAAGCATTTTTAAAATTCGACCAACTGTTTCACGCGAACAGCCAACAATTTGACCTATTTCTTGACGCGTAATTTTGATTTGCATACCATCAGGGTGTGTCATTGCATCGGGTTGTTTAGCAAGATTTAGAAGTGTTTGTGCTATACGCCCTGCAACATCTAAAAATGCTAAATTACTAACTTTTTCAGATGTTACTTGTAATCGGCTAGCCATTTGACTGGCAAGACGCATTAAAATATCAGGATTAACTTGAACAAGTTGCTTAAATTTTTTGTATGAAATTTCGGCCACTTCACAACTTGTTTTAGCTTTAACCCAAGCGCTTCGCTCTGTGTCTTCTTCAAAAAGACCTAATTCGCCTAAAAACTGATTTTGATTTAAGTAAGACAAAATCATTTCGTTGCCTTCATCATCTTTAATCAATACCGCAACAGAGCCTTTCAAAATATAATAGAGAGTTTCTGCTTTTTCGCCTTGATGTATAAGGGTACTCTTAGCTGGATATTTATGAATATGGCAATGAGATAAAAACCATTCTAACGTTGTATCCGACTGTTGTTTACCAATCATTAATCCTACCTCTCCATTTTAGTTACAACACTAACACTATAACAAAGTTACGCACTAAATCATATACAAACAATCATTTTAACTGCTATTTAATTAGTTTAATATCAATTGTTTCATGTAATTGAGACCAAAAAAGTGCTGCCGAACCATTCTCTAATTGAAGTTTAACATCATTAACTTTTTCTTGGAGTGATTTTTCTTGTAAACCGTAGTCAGTGCCTTCACGTAATACAAAATATTCAATTAGGTTATTTAATGTTTGTGGATCAAGATTTTGCCAAGGAATAATCATATTTGATGATAGTAAATTAGATTTCTAGTTATTTTATAACAACATTTAAATAATATAAAGCATCACCAAGTTATGCATATAGTCAATAAAAAACCACTCCGAAGAGTGGTTTTGTTTTGCACACTGCATATGATCAAATTTCAAGTTATTTTGTGTTAACTTGTAGGAAATAACCTTGAGCACCAGCTTTGTACACAGAATTGTACATTGAGTTATGAGTTTGCTTCCACTTACCATCATTGCCTTTCTCAGCACCCAGTACAATTGTAGTACCTTTAGTAAGCACGTCATCTTGTGCATCAACTTCTTCTCCAGATTTGCCATACTTACCTTTAAGCTTCCATTCAAAATTGAATGAAGATGTGAAATCATCACCATTATTATTTAAAACCTTAACTACAAATTTGTCGCCATATTTAGGGATTGCAGCAGCAGTAGTAGCATAGTCTTTCCCCTCATCTGCAACACCATTATCACCTATTTTATAAATAGCAAGTTTGAAGTCTGAAGAAATAATTGGACCAAGAACTGAAGGAAGATCATCAGGGTTTTCACTAGGACCTGGTTTATCGTTATCACCAGGTGGTGTGGTTGGTTCATCCTTAGATGTGCCTGGCTTTTCGTTGTTCCAGATATTAGCAACCCTTAACCATTGACCTTCACTCGGTAAACCAAACTCAGTTCTTTCTTGTAAAGTGAAACCGATTTTAGTTGCACCAGTAAATTTATCATCAACTTTAATTATAATTTTACCTTCATCTCGACTAGTTTCAAGGGCATCTTCACTATAAGATTTCCATTCGCCCCCTACTAGGATGTGAAGCTTAAGTGATTTTAAAATCTGTCCAGTATCTTCATCACCATCGGCATCTCTTAGATCATATGAAATAACCATATAGTTACCAACATTGATTTTATCATCTTTGCCAAGTAGGTTTTGACCTTTGTCGTCAGAGGCAAATTTTACACTAAGAGTATGAGCTGTTGTACTATCAGATCTAGAATAAAGCACTGGAGCATTACCTTCAATAACGCTTTGAGTCTGAGCAACTAAAGCAAATGCACTGCTTGCTGCATAACCAGCTAAAAATAAGCCTAATGCAACTTTTTTAATTGTAAAATTTTTCATGTTTAACTTCCTATTTTTCTCTATAAATTAACATGTTGTATTTATATAAATACACCATTTTGTTGGTGTTCCCTATTATAGGCTACCGAATTCATTCGCTAGCCTAAAATCTATTACTCTACTAGCCTTTTAATCACTATTAGTTAACAACTACTTGCAGTTTAAATCCTTGATCTCCTGCACATGCTAGCTGTGATACATTTATTGGTTCTAAATTTAAATACGTTGGTGCTCCAGCAACCTTATCGATACTTTTGCCCAATGAAGCATAACTATTTGTTTTTAAACTTTTTATTGTGTAGTGTGCATTTTCTCCCATGGCAACATTAAACCATGGACCATTGGCATTTGATAATGAGTCTGGCAACTCAGCTGTTGCAGCTTGACCTGGACATGCCTTTTCATTTGAACCAACCAATGACCAGATAACAAAAGGATTCACAATTTCGGTTATGCCATCAGAAGCATAAGCTTTAACGTAATATTCACTATCGACTTTCCACTCTTTTGGTCCTTGAGGATCAAATACAAGTAAATGACCGTTTTGTTGAGCAACTAATGTACCATCCTTACGATAAACTTCTAATAATCCAGCTTTACCGCCAGAAAAATCTACAGACGCTTTATTAAATGAGGAGCCAAACTGCTCAATCTCGATAGAAAAATCAACAATACCCTCAACATTTGAGGCAACATCTAAAGTATAACTATCACCAATTACTTCAACACCAGCTGCAGTCGAGGCCTTAGCTGATACTTTTTGGCCTTTTTTGACTTTTTCAAAAGACTTTACAATAACGCATGCTTCTTGAGCAGGACAAGCAGTAACATTTCCAGATGTACCATTAATCAGTGTTAATTTTTTACCATTACTTGTTGCTGTCCAACCTTTTAGTACTGATTCAAAAGTATTTGGTATACGTTCCATAAGTTCTTCGTCACTAAAACCATCTACATCTTGCCCTGATGCAATTGAACCATTCGGAACCTTAGGTTTAACCAATGTCGCCAACACTGTGACTGTACTTACACCATCGGCTGGATTCATCGCCATTGCTGTTTTATTTCCATCTTTATCAATTGCCCATACACCAATTTTACGCACTGCTGGGTCGGGTAACACTTCAAAACTTACAGCATTAGATGTTGCAGATTTTCCTCGACTATCAGTGACTGATACTGATAAAGAATATTTGCCATTTGTACTAACTGGGCGACGCTGACCATCTTGATCAACATAACTAGGAGCAACAATTTGCCAATTATTTACATCGGCTGGTGGATTAAGCCATGAAGAAGCCGTACATCCACCTGTAGCAATACATAAAAAACCACCTCCAGCGTCAATTTCAAGCATATCACCAGACCATACTAAACTTGATAACTTCTTAGCATTGTGAACACTGATATTTAGCGGATAGGCTTGTCCTTCAATTAACTGAGTTTGCTCAAGCCCTAAATCGACCGATATTTTCTTTTCTTTATATTCAAGAACGATATAGTTATTACGATCAACTAAATCATAACGACTACCTTTTAAGGAACGAGCAGATTGAACCATATCTGGATCTAACTGATCTTTTAACGGTGTACCTATACGATAGTTCATTGTAAGTTCAGCTTTAGTTGCCTTTTTATTGTCTTGACCTCGTTTATGCTCAGCCTTAATAGTGAAAAGTGGAACTGGTGTATAATCAAGACCGACAGTAATTGCTCGCGGATCTTTTTGTAAATTATCTTTACCAAATAAAGCAACTTTATCACCATAGTATTGTTCATACATGAGTGATCCGCCCAAATGTGGATATTGTGGTAAATATCCTTGGAATCGAACATCAAAGCCTCTTGCTGCTCGTTCTAAATAATCATCAAAATCTTTAGAATCCTTCCAGTCTGATAACGGATGATAATAGTTAGCAGCAAATTTCATATAATCAGTCCAAGCTTCGGCACCAATACCTAAACGATTGTGTGAACGCTGGAAATCATGGTCAAAAAATACGTTATAACCAAGTAACCATTTTTTATCAGCAACATCCCAACGCTGACCAATACCAAAGTTACCTATTCGACGGTTGTGTTCATATTCCTGAAATGATATTTGACTAAATATTAATGTATCTTCTGTGTCATACCATGGGCTAAATAACTTCAAATTGACATTGTTAAATTCGCCTTTATCACTTAAATCAAATTGTAACTGAGCAGTACCAAAACGGCCTAAAAAATCCTGTACAGCATTACGTACTGGATCAACAACTTGGTTTTTAACCCCATTTCGTACATAACTTTCTGCGTAATCTTTACCCTTGTTTTTTAAATGTTGGGATAGACCACCATTGTCTGGCGAAGTTATTTGTTTCCAGTCTTGGCTAGCTAAAGTTTGTAATGTTGAAGCTATTTGAGTTGATAGTGCGTCTTTATCCTCTTTTACATCATAATTATCATCTGATCCTAATTGAGGCAAATTGGCATGTTCATCTTTTTTATCATCGTTTAATTTAATTGCAGGTAACAATGGCGAATTCTCAGGCAGAACGATACGCTCACCAATCTCAACAACATCTTTTTTATCAAAACGCCCCGCATTCATTGCACGTAATTCTGAAATAGAGATGCTACTTAAAAGTGCAATTTGATAAAGACTACGTTGCTGATTGTTAAGCATCTCACGAGCTTTCGTACCATCTTTTAACTCAATTATTTTATTGCTATCTATAGGACCTTGCGATACTTGAGCTTCAGAAGCAAAAGCTGATTGCCATCCTAATGTAGCTATTACAAATGCAGAGATAATCGTTAAATTAAGATTCTTTCTCATCTTAATGTTCCTTATATTTCACCAATAAAGCGCATAATATGAAATCTATTGCCAATATCAATTTCTAATTTTGAATAGCAATATAATTATTTCTTATTAACTTTTACTATTTAGATTTTTACAACTATTTTTTAATTTTTGCAATTCTATTACAAAAATGTCATTTATCAAAATAATTTATTACTTTTTTGTTATGTTTTTTGTTATGTTTTTTGTTATGTTTTTTGTTGAGTTTTTTATATATTTTTTATTTATCATTATTATTCAATTTATTAAGTAAAGATTTATTAAGATTTGTAAAGTTTTGTAAATTTAATAGTGGATGTAGATCTAGTTGAGTAGTGAGGAATTGCTATTTCTTTTGATATTAAAGAATTTATTGTAGGTAACTAGCTAAATAAATTATAAAATTATTCTCTAAATAAAAAAAAGACCTAATTGATAATTTAGGCCTTTATATTGTATTTTATATTTTCACAATTTATTAACCTTCATTATAAATCTCTAAGTTTTCTGATTCTTTAATGTCTGAAGATTTTTTAGTTTCATTTCTTTTCTGTTCTAATAATGATAAATAGCTATCATCAATTCCTTCGGTAACATATTTTCCATCAAAAACAGAACACTCTAAATGATGAATGTTGGAGTTTTGTTCTGTAATTGAATTAATTAAATCAGATAAATCTTGAAATATAACCTTATCAGCACCAATATTTTTTGCTATTTCATCAACTGTTCGGTTATAAGCAATAAGTTCACGGGCAACTGGCATATCTATCCCATAAACATTTGGATGCCTGATTTCTGGCGCAGCAGACGCTAAATAGACTTTTTTAGCTCCAACAGAACGTACCATTTCGAGAATTTCTTTTGAGGTTGTTCCTCGTACAATCGAATCATCAACTAATAAGACATTTTTGCCTTCAAATTCAATACGGTTAGCATTGAGTTTTCGTCTTACAGACAATTTACGTGCGCTTTGCCCTGGCATAATAAAGGTGCGTCCAACATAGCGATTTTTAACAAACCCTTGCCGGTAAGGTTTATTTAAAATACGTGCAATTTCAAGAGCGGCATCACAAGATGTTTCGGGAATAGGGATGACTACATCAATATCAACATCTTTCCATTCTCTTGCTATTTTAGCCCCCAATTTTTGCCCCATTTGAATACGTGATTGATAAACTGAGACACCATTCATTAAAGAATCAGGTCTTGCAAAATAAACATATTCAAAAATACATGGATAATATTGAGGGTTATCCGAACATTGCTGAGAATATAATTGTCCATCTTGAGTAATATAAATTGCCTCACCTGGTTCGACATCACGTATAAACTCAAAATCGAGAATATCTAATGCTACACTTTCAGAGGCAACCATGTACTCAATTTTCTGATTCTCAAGTACCCGTTTACCAATAACTAATGGCCGTATTCCATAAGGATCACGAAAAGCAACAAGACCATGCCCAATAATCATTGCAACACAGGCATATGCGCCTTTAATTATGTTATGAACATTATGTATTGCTGTAAAAATATTGTCGGCAGTTAGTGGATAGGTGGGAAATTTGTCAAGTTCATTAGCAAGAATATTGAGTAGCACCTCTGAGTCGGAATTGGTATTAATATGACGCCTTGCAAGTTCGAACACTTTATTACGCAACTGATCAGTATTGGTTAAATTTCCATTATGAGCAAGCGCAATACCATAAGGTGAATTGACATAAAAAGGTTGCGCTTCGGATGGGCTTGAGCTACCTGCGGTAGGATAACGAATATGTCCTATGCCCAAATTACCTTGCAACCGTTGCATATGATGCTCTTGAAACACATCTTTGACTAAACCATTCGCTTTGCGTAAACGGAATCGATTTTGATTATCAATAGTCACAATACCTGCTGCATCTTGCCCTCGATGTTGCAAAACAGTCAATGCATCATAAATAGATTGATTAACAGAACTATTCCCAACAATACCAACAACACCACACATACTATGGTTACCCCAAATTTATTGTATTAAAAACGAAGAAGACCGTTGTATAAAATCAAAAAACCAGCGAATAATAAAACTAAAATGCGGAATTAGCTGAGATTGAATCCAGTAAGGTGATTGTGATAACGGCGTAAAAGTATCAACTAAAAAGAGAATAGCTGCAACAACTAAAACGCCTCGTAATACACCAAAACAGATACCTAATAAACGATCAGTACCAGATAATCCCGTTTTTTTTAATAATTGTCCAATAACATAAGACACAATCGAACAAACCAATAAGGTAGCAATAAATAAAATAACAATTGCTACAGCAATACGTATAACATCACTATCAAAATAAGTTAAATAATCAGTAATATAAATATAAAATTGACTGGAAATAAAAAAAGCTAATATCCAGCTAACTAATGATAACGCTTCTCGAACAAAACCTCGAACAACGCTAATTAATGCAGAAAAAGCAATTACACCAATAATCGTAAAATCAGCCCAGTTCATCATAATAACTCACAACTTTTTATTAATAATAATTATTCTTTACAACTTAAAAACAAGTAGCACAACGGTCAATTAGTAATAATAATACCTTCTAATTTTGTTAGGTTATTTAAATTAATAATGACTTGTTCAGCTTGCTCTTTTTTAGCATAAGGGCCAACCTGTAACTTAATTAACTGATTAGGTTCTGGGTTATCAGGTATTGTTCTAACGCTATAATTATTTAATCGTAATAATGCAATTAACTCTTCTATTTTTTGTTTATTTTTTAAAGCCGTAAGTTGAATCATATAAGGTTTAGATTCTTGCTGTGACATTGAAGGTTGAATTATATTTGTTGAATCGTCAGTATCATCAACAATATCAGATGAAGCTGATGAATTTAGATCTTGATCTGAGCCAGATAGGTAAGGAACATCTGATATATTATGGGTAAAATTGTCATCAACATCATCAGATGGTACTACCACTTGATTTTGCTGCGTAACCACTTCAGGTTGCAAAATTGGTGTTGTTGTCGTTCGTAAGTTAGGTTTATCCGTTATAATCCACGGGGCTATTGCTGCAATAATAAGTAGTAATGTAGCAAAACCTACAAGGCAATTTCTTACTCTATTGGGATTATTTTCTTGATTGTCTACCATGACTAATTCCACTTAATGCTCAATTTCAGTTAACACATCCGATACAGTATGAAATGAGCCACATACCACGATGATATCATCTTCTTTAGCATCTTGCATTGCCTTTTGATAGGCTTTAGATACAGTATCAAATGCTGATACATTAAACTCACCTTCATTAAATAAGTGCTGTTTTAATACTTCAGCACTACAACCTCGTTCACCATAAAGTGAAGCACAATACCATCTATCACCTTTTAAGATGGATAAGGTACTTTTAATATCTTTATCCTTAAGCATACCAACAACAAATCTAACTTTGCCTACTTGCAAATATTCTGCTTTTAGTTTTTCTAATTGTTGTGTTAAATAAGCTGCTGCATGTGGGTTATGTGCTACATCAAGAATAACCAGTGGCGATGTTTGAATAATTTGAAAACGCCCGATTAAATTTGATTTTGCCAATCCTTTAGTTATTTCATCTTGTGTTATTTTAAGTGATGAATAACTTATAGCTGCAATTGCAGTTGCTGCATTAGCTAAAGGAACATTGGCAATAGGTAAATTTTTATACTGTCTTATTGCCGATTCAAATGACCATAAATCTTTATTAAGTTGTTGGTAACGCCAATCACAATTTACCCTATAAATAGAGCAATTCACAGATTTAGCCACATTTAAAATAGATGCTGGTACATCTGGCTCACCAACAATAGCAATACTTTTAGGTTTAAAAATGCCTGCTTTTTCACGTCCGATACTTTCACGGGTATCACCTAAATAATCAACATGATCAATACCAATAGTTGTAATAACTGCCACATCAGCATCAACGATATTAGTTGCATCAAGTCGCCCACCAAGACCAACTTCTAATATAACTACATCTAATTTTGCTTGTTTAAATTGATAAAGTGCAGCAAGTGTTGCATATTCAAAATAGGTAAGCGATATATCACCTCTGGCTTGTTCTATTTCTACAAAGGCTTTTACGGTTTGTTGTTCACTTGATTCTTGATTATTAATACGTACCCGTTCAGTAAAACGTAATAAATGGGGAGAGCTATAAACACCAACTTTTAAATTCGCTTCAAGTAATATCATTTCAAGCGTTCGACAAGTTGTTCCTTTGCCATTAGTGCCAGCAACGGTAAAAATATAAGGCGCTGGTTGTAATAAATCTAGGCGCTGAGCTACAGCTTTTACTCGTTCTAAACCTAAGTCAATAGTTATAGGATGTAGTTGTTCTAAATAATAAAGCCATGTCTTTAGATCTGACATGGCATTCAGTTGGTTATTTGTCATACTCAATTAAGCTGTCTCGTTAAGAGTAACTTCATTAAACGGATCAGGTAGTTTCATTAATTTTGTTACTAAACTGGCAATTTTAGAACGCATATCTTTGCGATGAATGATCATATCAATTGCCCCTTTTTCAAGTAAAAATTCACTACGTTGAAAACCTTCTGGTAATGTTTCACGAACAGTTTGTTGAATCACTCGAGGACCAGCAAAACCAATTAGTGCTTTAGGTTCAGCAATATTAATGTCACCCAACATTGCCAGACTTGCCGATACACCTCCCATGGTAGGGTCGGTCATTACTGAAATATATGGTAAACCTTCATCTTGCATTTTAGCAAGAATAGCACTCGTTTTTGCCATTTGCATTAATGAGAATAGCGCTTCTTGCATTCGTGCACCACCACTTGTTGAAAAGCAAATTAAAGGGCATTTATCCTCAATGGCCTGCTCTGCGGCGCGAGTGAATAATGCACCAACAACAGAAGACATTGAACCACCAATGAAAGCAAATTCAAAACAAGCAACAACTACTGGTACGCCAAGCAATGTTCCCTTCATGACAACCATTGCTTCTTTTTCGTGAGTTTCTTTTTGAGCTGCTGTTAATCGATCTTTATATTTTTTAGTATCTTTAAATTTTAAGATATCTTTAGGCATAAGATCTGCACCAATTTCGATATCCGAACCTTCGTCTAAAAAACGATATAAACGCACTCGGGCAGGGATATGCATATGGTGATCACATTTTGGACAGACCTCTAAATTAAGATCGAGTTCAGCTTGATAAATGACTTGATCACAGTTAGTGCATTTTGTCCAAACGCCACCAGGAATATTCGCCTTTTTATGATCTGACGATATATTATTTTTACTAAGAATTTTTTCAATCCAGCTCATTATGATTCTCTCATTCTGGCACTTTTTACAAATTTGAATGTATTGTACAATACTTTGCACTAATTCTTAATAGCTGTTTTTATTTTTATGTTATTTTGCAAATAACCTTATAAAATAAAAAAATATTTTGATAAAGATTTAGAAATAAAATCTGCTTAAAATCGAATTTAAAATAGCTAACACTCAACAGATAACTAATCTACTGAAATATCATTTTGTTTAAAAATATAATTAATATGATCTTAAAAAATTATTGGTATATAATTGGTAGAAGTTTATTTTCCATTTTTTGAAATAAGGGGTTATAGATGGACAAGGAAAAATCAACCGCACCATCGTTTCAAGATGTATTAGAATACATTCGTTTATCACGCCGTTTGAATAAATTAAAACGTGAAATATCAGATAACGAGAAGAAAATTCGTGACAACCAAAAAAGAGTACTGCTACTTGAAAACTTGAGCGAATATATTAAACCAGATATGACTTATGAAGAGCTTCAAGCAATTATTGCGAACATGAAAAGCGATTACGATGATCGTGTTGATGATTACATTATTAAAAATGCTGAAATTTCAAAAGAACGTCGAGAGATCAGTAAAAAAATGCGTAGTTATCGTTCTAATTAAAATCTATTGTGCTGTAATTAGCGTCCATTTTTATTGTGGGCGCTAATTTTATAAACTAAATCAGCCACCTGCTAGCTTTACTTTAAATCCTTTATCTTCTAGCAATGACTTTAATAAATCACGTTTATCACCTTGTATTTCAATAACACCATCTTTAACTGCTCCCCCACAACCACAACGTTTTTTTAATTCTACTGCTAACTGTAATAATTGAGTATGATCGATATCAAATCCAGTAATAACACAAACACCTTTACCTTTACGGCCTGATGTTTGTCGTTGAATTCGAATAATACCATCCCCCTTAGGGCGTGAGATAAGTGTTTGGGTCGGTTTAATTCGACCTTTATCGGTCGAGTAAACAAGTGAATTATCAGACATAATAATATTATTAACTCTTACTTGTATCTAGTGTTGCTAAAATTGTTTGTAAAGCTTTAGCAGGATCTTCTGCTTGGGTAATTGGGCGTCCAATGACTAAATAATCAGAACCTGCAGCTTGAGCTCGCTGAGGCGTCATAATACGCCTTTGGTCATCAGAATTAGTACCCACTGGTCTAATACCTGGTGTCACCAATTTAAAATCACTGCCCAAACGGGTTTTAAAACTTTGTACTTCTTTCGCTGAACATACTACACCATCAAGCCCGCAGTTTTTAGCAAGTATTGCTAATCTGGTTGCTTGCTCTAAAGGTGATACGTTAATACCAATTTCTTGTAGATCTGCTAACTCCATGCTAGTTAATACTGTTACTGCAATCAAAATAGGGGCATCTTTACCATATGAATAAAGCGCATCTTTAGCAGCTGTCATCATGCGTGAACCACCGCTAGCATGAACATTGGTCATCCACACACCAAGGTCAGCAGTTGCAGCAATTGCTTTTGCGACAGTATTTGGAATATCATGGAATTTAAGATCTAAAAAAACATCAAAACCTTTTTTCATAATTTGCTTGATAAAGTCAGGTCCTGCATGTGTAAAAAGCTCTTTACCAATTTTAATGCGACAATCTTTGGGATCTACACGATCAATAAAATTCCATGCCGATTTAACATCTGGAAAATCAACTGCAACAATAATTGGTGATGCCATAACTCATTTATTCCTTCTAATCAAAATTCTTAGCTATTCTTTCTAACAAATTCATTCAAATCAGCATAAAAAATACGAGCGCTTTCTTTATAACCTCGTAAAGTTTGATGCACTAAATCTGGGCGTGCTAACCCCCGTTTTCGCCACTGCTTAATAGAATACTTTCCCCCCATTGCCACTTGCCAATCCCAAAATAATGTTTTTTCAGATTTAGCAACTTGTTTTTGAATATCCATTATCTTTGCAAAAGACTTAGGCATATTTGTTTCATTTGCCATAGTATCAGGCGGTGTCATTATCAAGATCGTAGCATTGGGTAATGTTTTACGAATCAGTCTAATATTATTCACTAAATTTTTTCGATATTGATTAGCATCTAATGCTCCATCAAAACTTTCATTTGTCCCGTATTCTAAAATAATTAAATCACTTTGTGATATAGACAGTTCTTTAAACCAATCTTTCCCCCACTTTTGCCAAATTGTCTGTTTAGCTCCATTAGTGGCAATAGATGAAACAATAACACCTGGTTGTTGATAACGAGTCAACCAAATTCCACCAAGCTCTATATCTTTTTGACCTTTTATAACCAATGGCATTTTAGAAACAACCGAAGCTGTTTGCCAAGTATTTGATTTTGGAGTATTGCTTAAATTAATTTTATGATTATTAGCATCATAAAGCGCTAATGAATTTGTGTTATTTTTAAGTGTTTTAAAGGTTAACTTAACTTGCCAATCTTTATTATTAGAGCCTCTTGGTGTAATTCGGATAGTGGCAAAATCTTTATTTGGTTTAGCAATAAAACCACCCATAGGAAAATCCAAGTTACTTAAAGTTCGGCTACTTAGCACATTCCAATTTTTAGAACTCCACGTAACAGCTGCATGGTTTTGTCCTTTTATAGCTACAGGCGTTATCCAGCCAATACCAGCATTACCATACTTTTGTTGCATTAATGTTCTTAACTCACCAGTAAAAAAATCAGCGGCTGAATGCGAATCACCAAATTGAGTAATATTGACCACTTGATCCGTTTTTTTATTATCCTCTAACGATTTTAAACGCATTGCAAATTGTTTAGCATTAGGATCACCAAAATCAACAATAGTAGATACCGTGGAGGTTTTACTTTCAGCTACACTACAACCAACGGTAATTGTTACTGCAATTACGGTTATAATATACTTTAAAGATTTAATCATTAAAGGTATCCTCTAATTCTTTATAAATTATTTGTTCCATAATCGCTTTTGCCAAAATTTTTTGACCAGTTGGTGTAAAATGAACCCCATCATCAACTCTTACTTTAATTTTGGCTTTATCGGTTTCTATGAAATTACTGAACTTTTCGTATGTGCAACCCAATAATTCGTTTGTTGTTAAGAAATGTTGTTGAGTTTTTTCTATTTCAGATTTATATAAATTATTTAGATAAACCATTCCATTATTTAATTTGTGTTTACGCATACAAGGCGCAGCAAGCCAAAGTACTTGAACATCATTTTCTATAGCACTATTTAAAATAGATGCAATACGCAAACGGTAGTGCTCTTCCCATAATTCAGATTTAAATTTAGCGTATTTGGCATAACCTTTAACAGGAAAATCCCAAGGATCATTAGCACCAAGAAAAACGACCAATAATTTTATTGAAGGATCAGCAATTAAATTATCATTAATTGTTTTTGGCCAATCGAAGGCACTTGGATAAGCAAGTCCTGTACTTTGTTTGCTCAAATCAATACTTTCTATTTTATATTGCTTAAACAACATTTTTTTTACATATGGTGCAACGCCTTGCATTAAAGAGTCACCTGCAAAAAATACCTTATCATTACTTGTTAGAACAATCGGTAGTGGTTCATGGATTGATTCAATATCCTTATGAACTTCATCATTCCTATCTTGAAGTACAGATGCTATTTCTTGCTTATTTTGATTAGTAGTATCAGAATATATCTCTAAATTGTAATCCGCACCAGTATCTTCACTTTTTAGATTTTTGTCTGTAACTACTTCTTCGATTTTTTTATTTTGTTTTATCTCATCAAACTCATCCGTTGCTAACTTGGATGTTTTATTTTCAGTAACGGGTAAAGCAACATCAATCGGTTGAGTAAGTGAAGTTGATGCTTGTGTGATTATATGTTCTTGATCATTTTGCTCATCAATGTAGTTTTTTTCAATATCTTGTGGTGAAATTTCTTGGGAAGCAATCGTATTACCATCAAATAAATCAGTATGGTATGCTTGCTGGCAATAAATCAATATAGATTTATAATAAATCGCAATTAATGCAATAGCAGTAACCGACATTATAACTAATATATAACGAGCTGATAAAGGGCTGCCAGTAAAAACGAGAGGTGTGTTTGTTTTTTTGTGAAGATTTTTTTTAATTACACTTTTATTCAGCGATTTATGACGTTGCCGTTTCAAACTAGATTTTGGTTTTTTATTATTTTTTGAGAACGATTTTTTATATATCATCATAATTAAATTAATATAATTAAAAATTAGCGTAAATAAAGTTTGGCATACCTGATGGTGCAATATAAATAACCAACCACAGAATTAAAATAAAAATCAATGGTAAATATAAATGCGGTATTTTGGTTAACTGCATAATAAACCAATCAGTAAAAGTTTTACACATCGGGTAGGCAAAGTAAATGAAACAAATCACTAAAAATGCCCCTGCATGATGTGGTTCTATCAAGAAGTTATGCATTAATGCTGTCATATAATCTACTGAATCAGGTAAACTGTCACTATTAAAAAATAACCATGTGAAACAGACATAATGCCATGTTAATAACCGTGCTATCCATGGTGAACGTGTAGCTATCCAATCTTGCCCAAAATAACGATCGCCAATGTTGAGTGCCACAATACCAATGCCGTGACATGCCCCCCAAATAATAAAATTAATGCCAGCGCCATGCCATAATCCAGATAGTAACATTGCCAACATGACATTGATTTGAGTCCGAATAAAACCTCGACGACTTCCTCCTAAAGGAATATAAATATAATCGCGAATCCAACGAGATAAGCTAATATGCCAACGTGCCCAAAAATCTCTCAAATTTAATGCTAAATAAGGGAAATTAAAGTTAATTGGTAAACGAAATCCTAGCAATAAGGCAATACCTGTAACTAAATCAGTATACCCTGAAAAATTTAAATAAATTTGCATTGCATAAGAATAAAGACCTACTAGTAAATCAATTACACTAAATTCTAACGGGTTAGCAAATATTGGTTTAACCCAATATTCATTGATTAAACCACCTAAACAGTAAACCTTGATTACGGCCAAGATAAGCAACGTAAATGCACGAAATGGCTCTAAAATTTTACGAGGCTGACTGATGCTAATTTGAGGTAAAAATTCTTTAGCTCGGTTAATAGGACCTGCAATAATACTTGGAAAAAAAGACAAAAATAAGGCAAAATCCCAAAAGTTAGCGACGGGTAACTCTTTCTTTTTTACCGAGACTAAATAACTTACCGAATGGAAAGTATAAAATGAGATGCCTATTGGAATTAGTACGGTTATAACAGGTAGTAAAACTGGTAAATTTAATAAATTAAGTAGATCCTGCAACTCATAACGAAAAAAATCAAAATATTTAAACAACGCCAGATTAATTATTGATAAGCATAATCCTAAAATTAACCATCGTTTTGAGTGACGCTCAGATGTAGCAATCAGTACTGAGAACAAATAGATTGCACATGTATAAATAAAAAGGATAAGCGAAAATTGCCAGCTATAACTGCCAACAATAAGATAACTTGCTACTAAAAGTAGAATATTTTGTATTTTGGGTGATAAGTGACATCCCCAATACAAGGCAAAGAAAGCGATAAAGAGTAAACCAAACTCTATAGATAAATAACTCACTGCAATCCTTATTACTTAACAGTATACTTTACTGAAAATTTTTGACTAAACCCTTTATAAAATACTTTACTTTTTGCTAGCTAATCAATTCGGATTGAGCAAGTACATTATAAACAATCAATTCTTTATTCAATCCAGTAACAGTTAATAACTGATTTCTTGCCTGCAACCATAAATTATAGAGCTCAGAAATTTTTTCATTGCTTTTAGTTGCGAGCAGTCGAACCAATGGGACTTGATCACGATTAACAATAAAACGCCCCACTTTTTGCTTCGCTTTAAGCGCATCACTTAATAAAGCACAAAACCAAATAACTCTTTCAATAAATTCTTCATGATCAAAGGTTTTAGCTAGTTGCCAATAATTGTTTTGTGGTACAACTTCTAACAAATGATCACAAAATGCTTTTCGTTGTTGCCACTTTTCAGGTACCAATAGTGCAAGTGCTTTTAGAGGTGCATTTTCGCTCAATAATAATGCTGAAGCAAGCTCATTATCGCTGTATTGCTGATTGCGTTGACTTTTTAACCATTCAATGGATTGTTCCAATTTAGGAATAGGTAAAAAATAAGAAAAACAGCGACTGTGAATTGTTGGAAGCAATTTGCTGTTATGTTCATCACTTAAAATAAAATATGTGTTTTCTGGTGGTTCTTCTAACGTTTTTAACAATGCATTGGCGGCAGCTTCGGTCATTAAAGCTGCGTTTTTTATCCAAATAACTTTATTTCCACCTTGCTGAGATTTTTCGTAAACTTTGTTTGATATTTTACGGATTTGATCAATACCTATTGACTGTTTAGATTGTTCATTGGTTATTACATAATAATCAGGGTGATGGTGAGACAAAAATAATTGGCAACTATGGCAGTTTAAGCACGGCTCCAATTGCTGTGAAGATTGGCATAATAAACGGCTTGCAATCTTTGAAACAAACTCATCTTCACCACTACCTTGGACATAATTAATTAATAAAGCATGATGAGCCCGTTTGTGCATAATTCCAGAAGCTAATTGCTGATACGGCAAAGAAAGCCAAGGATAGTCATTTAAGATCATTCAATATCAACCTGTTTAGTTAACCATGCAGTTAAAATTTGTTCAATTTGCCCATTCACATTGTCGATTGATTTTCCTGCATCAACTGTAATGATGGTTTTATCTTGTTTAGCAAGTTCTAAATAACTTTGACGAGTTCGTTCAAAAAACGGCAATGACTGTTGCTCGATGCGATCGAGTTTACCTCGAGATCTTGCTCGCATTAATCCTATTTGAGGATCAATATCCAAATATAAAGTAAGATCAGGTTTAAAATCACCTAACACTTGTTCTTTCAATGTCATCATAAAAACTTTATCTAACTGGCGCCCACCTCCTTGATAAGCTTGCGTTGATAAGTCATGACGATCACCAATAACCCATCTACCTGCATGAAGTGCTGGTTTAATTACATTATCGATCAGCTGAATACGTGCGGCATATAACATCAATAATTCGGCTTTATCAGTCAAAAGCTCATTATCTAAACCATTTTTAATAATATTGCGTAATGCCTCAGCAATCGCTGTTCCACCTGGCTCTCGAGTAAACTGCAAATCGCCAATATTGTGTCGATTTAAAATACGAGCAACGATATCAATAGCGGTGGTCTTACCTGCCCCTTCAAGCCCTTCGACGACAATAAATTTGCCGGTCATACTAAATTCCTAATCTATTTATAATAAGCTTGTGTTTAATATTGCGCTATTGTACGCTATTTTTACTGATTATTTTAGTTTGAATTATTAATACTTTTTTCAATTTTACAATTAATACCTTCATTATTAAATTTTAAATATTTTTTTAATGTTAATGAAGCAATAAGATGAACAGCAAAAATCATTCAGGTAGAGTATTGATTTTATTCAATTTTATCAATAACAACTAAACTTCTACCAGCTAGTGAAATACAAGGGAGATAAATAAGATATATATTTAATTGTAGGAATTATTTGCGCTTTTTGTGGCTATTTGACAATAGTCTTACTGGATATAAAACGCTAAAACAAGCAACAAATTTTAACCTAAGTTGTAAACTAACTATAAGGTATTTACATAACTATTCACTTTTGGGGTTATATTTTGTAAAAAATATTCAGGATTTTATACTGTTTTATGATTAATTGAAAATTCACAGTATTTCATTTGTTAGATTTTATAATAGTCATCTTATCAATCAAAAATATACTAAACCAACTTGTCTTCAAATGAATTAGAAGGAAAAAAACGTATATATCCTTTAATCAAGATACCATATAATAAGCAAATATTTAATAATTTGAAAGAGATAAAACCAGATTTTAAGCAACTGCCTATAAGTAGTTTAGAAGATTATTTTAATCGTGCAGTAAAACAACTCACGTTTTTCCTCAAATTATAAATTAGAGTGAGAAAGAAATTATTATCTGCCACAACAGTGGCAGATAATAAGCAAAAGTATATTAACGAACATCAGCACAATTTAAGCAATAAATATAGCGATTTTGTGGATCATTAAACTTATTCCATAAAGAAACATGCTGTTGAAGTTGTTTTGCTGCAGGAAGTTGTTCAAAAAATATTTCTGCCGTTGATTTAGGTAACATGGCTATCATATCTGAGTAAAATGCATTAAACCAATTTCCTTTTGGCTTTTGCCAGTCAATTTCATAATCAGTTAAATTAGCTAATGTTGCAGCTGTTTCAATTGCATCATCAAAGTCACCTAATTTATCAACAAGTCCAATCTTACTTGCTTCTGAACCTAACCAAACTTGTCCTTGTCCAATTTTATCGACTTGTTCGGTTGTCATATTTCGTGCTTTTGCTACTAACGAAATAAATGTTTGATAGCCATTATCAATATTTAATTGAATTAGTTGGTTCATTTCGGTTGGTAGATCTTGCGCAAAGTTATTACTTGCTAATGGAGAGGTAGTTAAACCATCGCTATAAACACCAATATGAGATAAAGATTTTTCGAATGTTGGAATAATACCGAAGATACCAATAGAACCGGTAATTGTATTTGGGTTTGCAACTATGTAATCTGATGCTGTTGATATCCAGTATCCACCCGATGCAGCCATTCCTCCCATAGAGATAACAACAGGAATTTGGTAATCACGTAATGCTTCTAATTCACTACGAATTGCTTCTGACGCATCCACACTCCCTCCTGGGCTATTTACTCGCAATACTATTGCTTGTGTGTTATGTTTATTTAAATTTATACGGATATTTCTCAATTGTTCAACAATGTCTCGACTACCAGCGATATTACTACTATTTTCACCATCGGTAATAGTGCCATTTACAAATACAACCGCAATTAGTGGTTTATTGCTTCCGTTATCGCTATCTAAATTTGTATCTTTTGACTTAAGTTGATAATCATAAATGCTGATTTGATGCTGCTTATTAAGCTCAGATTCAAATTGGTAATTAGATGCAATTTCATCGACCAATCCATTAGACATAGCATATTGAGCCATATTACCATTAGCCTCTTTTAAATTGGTCAACATAGCCTCTGGAGTTGGAACCAATTGGGTATCGGCCTTTTTCCGTTGTGTTGAAATGTCTTGAAGATAATTGTTCCACATAAGTGTTAACCAACGTGTCGTATTGCTTTTTGCTTCTTCTGACATGTCATCACGAATAAATGGTTCGATGGCTGACTTATAAGTTCCTACTCTAAAAACATGTGTGTTAATTTTTAAATTATCAAGCAAAGTTTTATAGTATAGATTGTTGGCCGCTAGACCATATACATTAACTGAGCCAAGTGGTGTTAAATATATTTTATCAGCATAGCTGGCTAAATAATATTGGCTTTGATTGAAGTTAGAACCATAAGCATAAATTGGTTTATTCGCCTTACTAAATTTGGTTAAATATTTACCAATATACTGTAGCGAACTCACATCAGCACCGACAAAATGATCTAATTTAAGAACCATACTTGTAATCTTTGGATCTGCTGTGGCTTGAGCTATTTTTTGAGTTAATTCAAATAAACTATTTTCACGAGAAGTGTTTACTTTCTTACCGTAGATTTTGCTTTGTAAAGCATAAATTTCATCACCGTATAATGTATTGTCAACAATTACTCCTTCAATATCCAACACCAATGCTCCATATTGTGGAATAATTTCTTTTTTTTGTGTTTCTTGGACTAATGCGATGACACTAAAGATTAAAATAATAATAATTAGAAATATTAGATTAAGAAATATTTCTCTTATTAAGTTAATCACTTTCCATATTGATTTAATGACAGATAAAGCAGACATAATAAATGATCCTTTCATAGATAGTTTATCTAATTTTTTACTTCAATATTTTTCTTTTTAAAGTATTTTTTATCTTCAAATCGTAAGCACGTTAATTTCCCCCCCCAACAACATCCTGTATCGAGTGCATAAACATTATCTGGTGTACCTTTTCCATTTAATGCAGCCCAGTGGCCAAAGGCAACTGCATACTCGTTTGGAATTTTGCTTGGTAATAAAAACCAAGGTTTAAGTTTCGAAGGTGCTTGCTCAGGTGATTTTTTGTAATAAAAATCTAATCGACCATCTTCATAACAAAAACGCATACGAGTTAATGCATTAGCAATATAACGCAATCTATCTAATCCTTGTAGTTCAGGAAACCATTCATCCGGAAAGTTGCCATACATTTTATCAAGGAATAGGATATAGGAATCACTAGATAACATAACATTCAGATCATGAGCACATTTTTTTAGTGTTTCGATATCCCATTGTGGTGAAATACCAGCGTGGGTCATAATTAACTTTAATGATTCGTCAATTTGGACCAATGGCTGTCTACGTAGCCATTCCATTAATTCACCAAAATCTGGTGCACGAATAATTTCATCAAGATTATCCTTCTTTTTAGAAGGGGTAACATTGGCATAAATTGATAATAAATGTAGGTCATGATTACCTAATACCAATCGAATTTGGTTAGTATTATGTTTAACAAATCTTAGAACTTCTAATGATTTTGGACCTCTAGCAACTAGATCTCCTGTTAACCATAAAATATCCGATGATGAGAATTTTGCTTTTTCAAGTAAACGCATAAACTCATCATAACAACCATGAATATCACCAATAAGTAAGTTTGCCATTCCTGTTAACTCCATGAATTTGCAAGTTGACAGTATTGCTGTACTGTTAAGTTTTCGGCACGTAAATTAGGATCAATATTTAATTCAGTTAATTGTTCAACAGTAAACAAGTTACTTAAACTGTTACGGATAGTTTTACGTCGTTGGTTAAATGCCTCTGTAGTTACGCGAGAAAGTATTTTTATATCATTAACAAGATAAGGCTTTTCTTTATAAGGTATTAATTTAACAACAGCAGAGTCAACTTTTGGAGCAGGTTTAAATGATGTTGGTGGTACTTCAAGAACAGGAATAATCTGACAATAATATTGAGCCATAACGCTCAATCTACCATAATGTTTACTGTTAGGCGATGCAACTAATCGAGTTACCACTTCTTTTTGTAGCATAAAATGCATGTCAGTGATGATATTTGTATGTTCAAATAAATGAAACATTAACGGTGTCGAGATATTATAAGGTAAGTTACCAAATACTCTTAATGGTTTACCTAATTGATCGGCTAACTGATTAAAGTCAAAGGTCAGGGCATCTTGTTCAATAACCGTTAATTTATTATTTAAAAATGGATTTTCAATTAATCTATTAGCTAGATCTCTATCTATCTCTATAGCTGTCAAATGATCAATATGTTTACTGATAGGTATTGTTAATGCCGCAAGCCCAGGACCGATTTCGACTAGTGCTTGATCTTTTTTAGGTTGTATAGCTGAAACAATGCTTTCGATAATGTAATCATCATGTAAAAAATTTTGTCCGAATCTTTTACGGGCAAAATGCCCTTGGTGAACACGGTTATTCATGTTTATCTTCACCTGTAATGTTAATATAAGCGTCGCCTTTTATTTCTTGAATCCATACTTGGGCTTCTTCAGAAAATTTACGATTAAAAATGAGTCGATAAGCTTGATCTTTATTCATTGCATTTGTTCCATCAGCTTTTCTTTTATCAATTAATTGGATTAAGTGCCAACCGTAGGCTGATTTTATTGGTTGGCTAATTTCTCCTTTTTTTAACTGAATCAGAGCAGTCCTAAAGCTATTATCATAAATTTCAGGACGATTCCAACCTAAGTTGCCCCCTTTACTTGCCGAGCCTGTATCTTCAGAGTTAGCTTTAGCTGCTGCTTCAAAAGTTGTGGCTCCACTAGTAATTGATTTACGGATATCACTTAGCTTTTGTTTTGCAATTTGGTCGGTGAATAATACATTTGTTTTAATCAGTATATGGCGCGCATTTACCTCTTCAATTGTGAAGGTTCTTGGTGCTTCTGAACGAGTATCATCAACTTTTAGAATATGTAGACCAACCCCAGAACGTATAGGTCCAATAATACTACCTTTTGTAGCTCGTACTAATCGCTCTTCAAAGATAGTAGGTAATTCATTAAGTTTACGCCACCCCATACTACCACCTTTTAATGCAAAATCATCGTTTGAATATGAAGTGGCTAATTTAGCAAAACTTTCCCCTTTTTGAGCTCGATTAATGATATCTCGTGCTTTATTTGTTGCATTATCAATTTGTTGTTTTGATGCTTTTTCTGGAACAGAAATCAAAATATGGCTTATTTTTACATCAATATTATTGGTTGGTTGACGAGCAATATTTTTTGCTAAATTTTCTATTTCTTTTTCTGAAATTCTGACTCTTGATCTAACTTCATGCATTCGAGTCTTATCTATTAGCATATCATTGTGAATTCTTTCACGATAGGCACCATAACTTATTCTCATCATCGAAAGTCTACTTCTAAGTTGGTCGATGCTCATACCATTTTCTGCTGCAATTCTATTAATAGCATCAGTTACCTCGTCATCACTAACTGTAATTTTAGCTTTAGCTGCTTTTTGTAAAATTAAATTTTCAATAATTAAACGTTCAATAATTTGTTGTCTAAGTATTTTATCATTAGGTAGATTTTTAGGATCTGAGCTAGCTTTAATCGTTTTTAACATATCATTAACATCACTTTCTAAAATGACATTGTTATTAACAACCGCAGCAACTTGTTCTACAACTTTCGGAGCTGCATTAGCAGATAACGGAGTTATAATTCCTAAAGTTATGCTTAGATTTAATGCTATTAATAGTTTTAATAATTTCATATTCACTTAACTCATTTTGTTTTTCAGCATAGACAGCTAGTAATAAATTTATTGGTAATCTTATAGTTACAAAAATATTTTATTCAAATGCTGTATTATACGGTAGTTTACCGAAATTAAGCATTTTAGCTTTGGTATCTCGGTTGCTACCCAATCCTTTTAATTCGAAGTTAATCGATAGTTTATTTTCATATTTACTTTTGCGAGAAGTATTATCCCAGTCCGTCAATTTTCTACCATATTGTACTGTTGTTCCCCAACAACAATCACTATAATTCAATCCGATAGAACCATCTGTAGTTTGTTCTAATTTAACGTCATAATAATATGAACCAACAGCATTGAATGTTTGCGATAATGGCCAAGCGGTCATCATTCCTGCCTGTGAAATATCTTGTCTATAGCCTCTATAAAATGGATTCTTATCGACAGTATCAATATAGTTACGGTTTGCATATCGGTATGATAATTGGATTAACTTATCGCCAGTTGGCCGGTATTCAAATATTGCATTGGCTAATGATATTGTATCAATTCGAGTATCATACTGAACGCCACTTCTAAAGATTATATCATTACTTATACGCCAAAAGTTATCCGATGCCCAAGTAATACTGCCTGTATCGGAGTTTTCATCTAAATCATTATTGTGTTCACTCGTTTTTGATTTGGTGAAATAAGTAATTTGCCCAATAGATAAGTTAAATTTTTCAACCTTGTTATTATCATAAAATCGAGTTGTTACACCAGTTGATATTTTATTGGTTGAAGCAATCCTATCTAAACCACTATATGGTTGATCTCTAAATAGACCAATATAATCTGACTGTAATATAGTGGAATCATAGTCGCTAATATTAGATTGGTTTCGATAGGGAATATAGATATATTTTACTCTAGGCTCTAAGGTTTGCGTATAGCCATTAATAAATGGAACATCACGCTCGAAGATGACTTTACCATCAATGCTAAACTTAGGCAAAAAGCGATTTACCTTTTTATCTAAATATTTATATTGTTCAATATTTTTATTGATATTATCTTGATTATAATGAGTTGCCATAATCCCAGTTTCAGTGGTTAATAATGACCAAGAATTGGATAAAGTATAATTAAGCGTTGGTTCAAAATGTGCTCGCCATGCCTTAGGTTTACTTTTTCCAGACGTCAAGAAGCGAGATACTTGAGAGAATACTCTAAATTTGAATGGCCCCAAATCATTATTATAATAATTCATATCCAATTGTGGTTGAGTTTGATAAAGCGAATTTTTTAATTCTGAATGGAATGGTTGAAAGTGTCGATAGCCTAACATAATATCCCAATTTTCATCATTATAAGCAATTTTATAATACTGCGTTAAATATCCTGCAGTTTGGGAGGCGTATTTAGAACTTAAGTTTGTAAGATACTGATTGTCACTAACTCGAGTTGTATCTGCATAAAAGCGCCAATTATAGTTAATTAATTCATCATTTTTCCAATGAAATAACCAACGGTGACGATTGTCGTCATAATTGTTACCATTAAAACGATTGTCTCTATCTTCATTATATTTAGTATCGTGTTGAAGCCAGTCAAATGCAAGTGTACCTAAACCTATTTCGTTTAAATAACGAAATTCTGTTTGCAATTGTAGACCTCGTTTTTCTAATACTCTTGGGGTAAAGGTTGCATCATAATTTGGTGCAATATTCCAATAAACAGGTATTGAAAAATCAATGCCATCGATACTGTCATAGCCGAAATTAGGCATTAATAATCCTGAACGGCGTTTATTACCAGTTGGTAATTGTAAATAAGGCGAGTATAGAACAGGCACTTTACCAATACTAAATACAGCGTTCCAGACCTCTAGAAATTGCTCCTCGTTGTCATGAATAACGGTCGTTCCTTTAATATCCCATGTGCTGTCATTAATAGGACAAGATGTAAAACTACCTTTTTTTAAAATAACATAACGATTTTTTTCAAGTTGCATTTTATCTGCATTACCGCGACCAAGCCTATTGACAAGATGATACTCACTTGGGATCATATCTGCATCATTGTTATTTAGATTCATTGATGCTTTATCGCCTTTCATTTTTATTAAATTATCTTGATAAGTAATATCACCTTCTAATGTTACTATTCTATTATTACTATCTTGAGTATCAATTGTTACTTTGTCTGCTTGAACCGTTCGGTTGCCTTGTTCTATTAATACTTCACCTTTATATATAGCAATATTAGGGTAGATTGCTTCAAGTTGATTAGCTTCAGCATTTACGGGTAAAGTATCTATATCTCCATTAACTAAAGGGCGATCAAACTTAGGAACGTCTATAAGGCATTGAGGATTATTGCTTACAACGGTTTTAGGTAAATCTAAAGCATAACTAGAGCTATTATACAAAAAAAGAGTAACGGCTATAGCAATAAGAGAAGGCGTTAAATTTTTCATCAATGATTCTAAAGCTATTTTTGATTATTTTAATTGCAGCATTATAGCGGTTATTTATAAAAGTGCGAATTAAAAATTAACGTTTCCCTATGCGTTTATTTATTTTATTAAGCTGTTTTACCATTGCTATTCTTTTTTCGGCTGTAGTATTTTGAAACTCATCCCACCACCTAGCTAACTGCAAGAGCTCTCCTTTTTCGATTGAGGCTCGCATTTCTAAAAGGTCATAAGCAGCTCTAAACTTAGGATGTTCTAAAATGGCAAACGCTCGTTTACCATTCCGTTTCTTCATTCGTAGCTGTAAACGCCAAATATCACCCATGATGCTCGTTAAGCGTCTAGGTATAGCAATACTTTTACATTGTTCACTTAGTACTTCGTTAATTGCCATCGAAAACGAATCATGAAATGGCAAACCACTTTCGATACACGTTGCTTGTGTTTGTTCAATTATTGGATACCAGAAAAAGGCTGCAAACAAAAATGCTGGATTAATTCGCTTATTGTTGGCAATGCGATAATCAGTATTTTTTAAAACTTGTTCGATGATTTTCTCTAAATAACTGTTTGGATTGTTAGCAAATAGATGCTCAATAACAGGAAATAGTTGTTCAAAAAGGCCATACTCTCTTAGTAACTTATAAGTTTTGTAACCATTCCCAGTTTGTAATAATTTAATGGACTCATCAAAAAGTCGTGCTGAAGGTACATTTCTTAATAATGATGCAAGCTGTTTAATTGGCTTAGCAGTAGCTAGTTCAATTTTCATATTCAGTTTTGCGGCAAAACGGACTGTCCTTAGCATTCTAACAGGATCTTCTCGATAACGTGTTTGCGGATCACCAATTAATCGAATAATGCCTTTTTGTAAATCTTCTAATCCTCCGCAATAATCACGTAAAGTAAAATCATTTACATTATAGTAAAGTGCATTCATAGTGAAATCCCGACGGATAGCATCTTGCTCAATGGTTCCGTAGACATTATCACGTAATAGCATACCTGACTGCGAACGTTTAGATATATTGGTTTGTCCTTTTTGAGAATCGTGCTCACCGCGGAATGTTGCAACTTCAATAATTTCTTTCCCAAATATAATATGAGCAAGACGAAATCGTCTTCCTATTAAGCGACAGTTACGGAAAATTTTCTGAATTTGTTCTGGCGTAGCATTCGTTGTGATATCAAAATCCTTTGGTGTTTTACCTAAGATAAGATCTCTGATACATCCCCCGACTAGATAAGCTTCGTACCCTTGTTTATTTAATCGATAAAGGACTTTTAATGCGTTTTCACTAATCTCTTTACGAGATATATTATGTTCATTACGAGGAATGGACACATAGCTAGCTTTTTGTTCGTCTTCATTGTGAAAAAACTTTCGATAAAAGCGTGAAACTTGTTTAAAAATGGTGCACCTCAAAAAGTTTTTTTGCTTCATAATAATATAGCGCGCAATTATATAGTAATTGCTAATAAGTTTCCATTTTTCTTGGAATTGGTATTTTTTCGTTCAATAAAATTGTATTTTTTTAGATGACTTAAATATTCTATTTGATTTTTTAAACATAATTATCAACAATAGTGTCTCGTATAGTAATATTAACAACATCTAATAAAAAAATAAACTTTGTTTTACTCTGATTAGTGTATTTAATTAGCTAATTAAGATGGAATAAAACTGTACTCAGAACTTCTTTTTACTTATTTGTATCACAAAATATAATTAATAACGCTTTATAATTTGATAAATTATAAAGCGCTTTTGATGTTATTTGTTATAACTATTACATAATAGAAGTTATTTGAGTATATACCATTAACTGATAACTTATTGGGGACATTATGAACATTCGTGATTTGGAATATTTTGTTTCGTTAGCTGAATTTCGCCATTTCCGTAAAGCTGCTGATGCTTGCAATGTGAGTCAACCAACTCTCAGTGGTCAAATTAGAAAATTAGAAGATGAATTAGGCGTAATGTTATTAGAGCGCACAAGTCGCAAAGTACTATTTACTCAAACTGGTATGATGCTAGTTGAACAAGCCAAAGAGATTTTGCGTAATATCCAAATTTTAAAAGAAATGGCTAGCCGTCAAGGCGAAGAAATGTCTGGACCAATGCATGTAGGCCTGATCCCTACTATAGCACCTTATCTTTTACCTCATGTCATTACAGTTTTACATGACTTTTTTCCTCAGTTGGAACTTTACTTGCACGAAGCACAAACCGCCAATATTGTTGCTCAACTCGAAAGCGGCAAGCTTGATTGCGCAATCATTGCACAAGTCAAAGAAACATCACAATTTATTGAACTACCTTTATTTGATGAACCCATGTTTTTAACTGTTCCTGCTACTGATGAATTAGCTAGCAAAAATACAGTTAAACTTTCTAGCTTAAAAGGTAAAAAATTCTTAATGTTAGAAGATGGTCACTGTTTACGAGATCATGCAATGGGATACTGTTTTCAAGTTGGAGTTGATGAAGATAAACAATTTAAAGCTACTAGTCTTGAAACGCTTAGGAGTATGATTTCTGCTGGTCGCGGTATTACTTTATTTCCTGAACTTGCTATACCTAACGAGCGAATTCGTGATAATATTTGCTATATTCCTTGTACTGATCCTGTACCTGTACGCAGCATTGCTCTTATTTATCGTCCTGGTTCACCATTACGTTCCCGTTATGAAACAATAGCTAAAACAATCCGGGAGCATATGCCTAAAGTATTTGCTGAGAAAGAACGATTATTAATCAAATCAATTTAGGGGTAGGTAGTAAATCAAAAATATTATAACTGAGCTATCAAATGAAAAATATCAAGACCGGTGGTGTTCGAGCTCAACAAAAAGAAAGAACTCGCCGTACTTTAATTGAAACAGCATTTAATCAACTTAATGCTGAGCAAGGTTTTACAAGTTTAAGTTTGCGAGAAGTAGCGCGTGAAGCTGGAATCGCTGCTACTTCATTTTATCGTCATTTTCGTGATATGGATGAGTTGGGTTTAGCCATGGTTGATGAAAGCGGTTTAACTCTTCGTCAATTATTGCGACAAGCACGTAAGCGTATTGAAAAAGGTGGTAGTGTATTACGGACATCGGTGACCACATTCATTGAATTTATTGATAAGAATCCGAAGGTCTTTTTATTACTTCTTCGTGAAAAAGCGGGGACGTCAGCCGCTTTTCGATCTGCTATTGCCCGTGAAATTCAACACTTTATTGTCGAACTTGTGGATTATCTTGATAATGCTAACCAAATGCCTCACCATTATAATGAAGCTCAAGCAGAAGCGATGGTCACTATTGCTTTTAATGCGGGAGCTGAAGCAATTGATTTTGACACAGTACAAAGACAAAAATTAATTGAAGATCTTATTTTTCAACTAAGAATGGTGTCTCGTGGAGCTTATTATTTATATCATAAAGAACAAATCAAAAAAGATAGTCATTAATCGTTATACTACCCCAAATCCAATCTCAAAATTCTAATTTGGTCGTAATATTAAAATTTTATGCTGTTTAGCAATTAATTATTTTCAATAAGAATATCTACTAATTACTGATTTTTACTATTACTATTTATTGTGTTTTTGTTATTCATACTGTAGCATTAAAAAAAAGAGAAACATTGTTAAATAGAAATTAATTTCATGACTAAACTATACTTTTTGCTTTATTCGCTTATTTTGTCCTTTCCCTTTTTCAACTATGCTTATTCAAATGTGGGATTTAAGGAAATCTATTATAGCAAAGAAGACAGTAGACCTTTAAATATTGCAATATGGTATCCGACAGATGCTCAACAAAGAGCAGTAGCTATTGGCGATAATGCCGTTTTTTACGGTTCTAAAGTCATTCCTAATGCAGCATCTATTTCAAATTATCGTAAACATCCTTTGATTGTTATTTCGCATGGTTATGGAGGAAGTTGGCAAAGTTTAAATTGGCTTGCTTATGAACTGGCAGATAGGGGATATATTGTTGCTGCACCAAATCATCCGGGAACTACTTATTTTAATAAAGATATTACTCAATCTACTAAATTGTGGTTACGTCCTCAAGATCTAAGTAAAACTATTGATGCGTTACAAATAGATGAGTTTTTGGCAAACTATATTGATATGAATAAAATTTCATCTATTGGACATTCCCTTGGCGGTTGGACAGTAGCTGCACTTGCTGGAGCAAGGTTTGATACAGATCTTTTTAAACAAGATTGCACTATACATTCACATTTAAAAGCTTGCCAGTTAGTAAATGAACTTGGACTGGATAACCCACAATTAAATAAAAACATGTCAGATCAGAGAATAAAGTCATTTATTTCTTTAGATGCTGGATTAGTTAGAGGATTTACTGCAGATAGTTTGAAAAATATTGCTTTTCCTTCTTTAATCATTGGCGCTGGTATTGATGTTGGTGATATGAATGTAGAGCTAGAATCTGGTTATTTACAACAGTTTCTTTCAAAATCATTATCAACTTATATTGTTATCCCTGATGCAACGCATTTTAGTTTCATGCAAATTTGTAAATCAGATGCTATAGATATTTTAGAGCAAGAGGCTAAAGGAGAAGCAATCATTTGTAAAGATGGTGGGAATCGCACAAGGACAGAGATACACCGTGAAATAACGGATCAAATAATCGATTTTTTAGCTAAGGTGAATTTAAATTAAGTGCCTATTTTAGAAATATACTGCGGCAAAAGCCGCAGTAATATTTAGTGATACTTAAAGGTTTTGTAGTACTTTTTCAACACTGTCTTTAGCATCACCAAATAGCATATAGCTATTTTCTTTAAAGAATAGTGGGTTTTGTACACCTGCATAACCAGTATTCATTGAGCGTTTAGAAATAACAACCGTTTTTGCTTTCCAAACTTCAAGAACAGGCATGCCTGCTATTGGGCTATTTGGATCTTCTTCTGCCGCTGGGTTGACTGTATCGTTAGCTCCAATTACCCAAACCACATCAGTATCAGGGAAGTCATCGTTGATTTCATCCATTTCTAATACAATATCATAAGGGACTTTTGCTTCGGCTAATAATACATTCATATGCCCAGGTAAACGTCCTGCTACTGGGTGAATACCAAAACGAACTTTTATACCCATACCACGTAGTCTTTCAGTAATATTACTTACTGCACCTTGAGCTTGAGCAACTGCCATACCATATCCAGGAACAATAATAACTGAGCGGGCTTCTTTTAATGTTTGCGCAACTTCGGCTGGTTGCATTTCACGGTATTCACCTTGTTCTTCATCTGATGAACTAGCTGTGCTACCATCGCTACCGAAACCGCCAGCAATAACACTAATAAATGAGCGGTTCATCGCTTTACACATAATATATGAAAGAATTGCGCCTGATGAACCAACTAATGCGCCTGTTACAATTAATAGATCATTGCCTAACATAAAGCCTGCTGCTGCTGCTGCCCAACCTGAATAAGAATTTAGCATTGAAATAACAACAGGCATGTCAGCACCACCAATTGAAGCAACAAGATGGAAACCAAACACGAATGCAATAATTGCCATGATCAACAAACTAATTGTTGCACCAGCGCCACTTTTTACTTCAACAAAAGTAAACATTAAAATGGTAGAAACAACAATTGCTGCTAGATTCCAATAATGTTTATTTGGAATTGATAATGGTTTTGAGCTAATGCGTCCATTTAATTTACCAAATGCGACAACAGAGCCAGAGAAGGTTACTGCGCCGATAAAGACACCAACAAAAATCTCTACTAAATGCACAGTTAACTCTCCACCTTGAAAATTTTGAATGTGTGGATCTAAATAACTGTTTAAACCAACTAGAACAGCAGCCATTCCAACAAAGCTATGAAGTAGTGCAACAAGTTCTGGCATTTGAGTCATTTCAACTTTTTTAGCCAAATATAAACCAATTGCAGCACCAATAATCATTGCAATAACTATCCAGTGTAATCCGCCTTTAATACTTGCAACTGCAGCAATAAGAGCGATAGCCATACCAATCATACCGTAAATATTACCTGATTTGGCAGATTCTTGGTTAGATAGACCGCGTAAACTGAATATAAAAAGCAACGCAGCAATTACATATGCCGCTTGAATAATTCCATTACTTAACATAATTTATGCTCTCCTTTACTTGCCACGTTGGAACATTTTTAGCATTCTTTGGGTAACAAAGAATCCACCAAAAATATTGATACTAGCAATTAAAATAGCAACAAAAGCAATTGCCGTAGTTAAGCCATTATCATCACTGATTTGCAAAATTGCTCCGACTAATATAATTCCAGAAATTGCATTAGTTACCGACATTAGAGGTGTATGCAAAGAATGTGTAACATTCCATACAACGTAGTAACCAACAACGCAAGATAATGCAAATACAGTAAAATGCCCTAAAAAGCTTTCAGGAACGGAGTTTGCAAGCCAGAAGAAAGCAATGAGAACTAAAGCTAAAATACCATATTTTTTGCGAGGATCCATTGGCTTTGGTTCTGGTTTAACAATTGGCTCTGCTGCTTTTTTCTGAGGTTGAGCAGATACTTGAATCGGTGGTGCTGGCCAAGTGATTTCTTTATCTTTAACCACAGTTACACCACGAATTACAACATCTTCAAAATTGATATCAATATTACCGTCTTTTTCTTTAGCAAGCAGTTTTAATAGGTTAACAATGTTAGTACCATAAAGCTGTGATGCTTGTGCTGGCATACGATTAGCTAAATCAGTATAACCAACAATTTTAACATTGTTATCTGTTTCGAAAATTTCACCTGGTTTAGTTAATTCACAGTTACCACCAGTTAATGCAGCCAAATCAACTATAACACTACCCGGTTTCATTGATTCAACCATTTCTTTCGAAATGAGTTTTGGAGCTGGTTTACCTGGAATTAGTGCAGTTGTTATGATGATATCAACATCTTTAGCTTGTTCTGCAAACAGTGCCATTTCAGCTTCAATAAAGGCCGCTGACATCTGTTTAGCATAACCGTCACCAGAACCTGCTTCTTCTTCAAAATCTAACTCTAAAAAGTCAGCGCCCATGCTGTTAATTTGTTCGGCAACTTCAGGGCGAGTATCAAAAGCACGAACAATTGCACCCAAACTTACTGCAGCACCAATTGCTGCTAGGCCTGCAACACCTGCTCCAATAACTAATATTTTAGCTGGAGGTACTTTACCAGCAGCAGTAACTTGCCCTGTAAAGAATCGACCAAATTGGTTTGCTGCTTCAATAACTGAACGATAACCAGCAATATTAGACATTGAGCTTAATGCATCTAGAGATTGTGCACGTGAAATACGTGGTACACAATCCATAGCCATTACAGTAATATTTTTGGCGGCTAACTTTTCTAATAGTTCTTTATGTTGAGCTGGATAAATATAACTAATAAGGGTTGAACCCTCTTTCATTAAAGAAATTTCATCGTCGCTTGGCGCATGAAACTTCAAAATTAAATCATTTTGCCAAATGTCTTGTGCATTTTGAATTGTAGCCCCAGCATCAATAAAAGCTTGGTCTTCATAATGAGCAGCATGGCCAGCGCCTTGTTCTACGGAAACTGTAAAACCCAGTTTTAACAGTTGTCCAACAGTTAAAGGAGTCGCTGCAACTCTAGCTTCATTGGCTAACCGTTCTTTAGGTATACCGATATGCATTTCGTTACGTCCTTATGTTAGTTTATTGTATGTAAGTTGATTTTAGCATAAATAGGGTTCTGTGCGAGTAGTGAATCTATTTTTTATTCAAGAAATAAGATTTTTAAATTATTTGAGTAATATTTATTAATTAATATTATAAGGCTATATCGAAATAGCTATAATTTAAATAAAACAGTTTTAATGCTTTCATCGAATTCCATTACAAATTTACTCTATATTGTTATATAATTGGCGTTATTTTTGTGTCTACCTTGAAGTGTAAACTTTAAGGCATGATTCGATTTTGTTCTCCTTGAATTAAGGATTTTTTATGATTGATTTTTCCCAATCAGTGCCAGAACTGGTCTCTTGGGCAAAAAAGAATGATTTTTCGATCGCTTTGCCTGTGGAAAGGTTAGCTTTTTTATTAGCTATTGCCGTATTAAATAGCGAACGTTTTGACGGTGAAATGACGGAATCTGAATTAATTGATGCTTTTAGGCATGTTTCACAAATTTTCGAGCAGAGTGAAGACACTATTACATTGCGAGCCAATAATGCTATCAATGATTTGGTACGCCAACGCTTAATCACACGTTTTGCAAGTGAAATGACAGACGGTTTCTCGATTTATCGTTTAACTCCGTTAGGTATAGGTATTTCTGATTATTATATTCGCCAACGTGAATTCTCAACGCTGCGTTTATCCATTCAGTTATCTATTGTTGCGCAAGAGTTAAAACGAGCTGCAGATGCAGCCATCGAAGGTGGTGATGATTTACATTGGCATCGAAATGTCTTTGCTCCATTAAAATATTCAGTCGCTGAAATTTTTGATAGTATCGATATCACACAACGAGTGATGGATGAACAACAAGCTGATGTTAAACAAAATATTTCTGCCCTATTAAGTCAAGATTGGCAAGCAGCAATTAGCAGTTGTGAAGGGTTGCTGACTGAAACATCACAAACATTGCGGGAGTTACAAGATACTTTGGCTGCTGCAGGTGATAAATTACAAGCCAGTTTACTTTTAATACAAGATGCGACGCTTGATAATCCAGAACTCGATAAAATCAACAATGTAGTTATGGATCTGCAAGGTAAACTAGATCGCATTATTGGTTGGGGGCAAAAAGCGATTGACCTTTGGATCGGTTATGATCGCCATGTTCATAAATTTATTCGTACTGCTATTGATCTAGATAAAAATCGTGTGTTTTCACAACGCTTACGAAAATCGATTCAAGGATACTTTGATTTGCCTTGGTCACTCACTTTTGCTAATGCCGATCGCTTACTAGATATGCGTGATGAAGAATTGGCTTTACATGATGCTGAAGTAACTGGGGAATTACCGTCGGAACTTGAATTTGAAATGATTGAAGAGATTCAAGAACATATTATTGCTCATATTGAACAAAATTTAATGGTATTTAAGCAAGAAAATAAACCACTTGATATGGGCGCTACCATTCATAGCTATTTGGCTCAGTTCCCGCGCGAACAACATTTTGATATAGCAAGATTATTTATTGATCAAGCCATTCGTCTCGGTATTGCTGAAGATGATTGGCTTGGAATTCCTGCCGAATGGAAACCTATTAACGATTATGGAGCTAAGGTACAAGCACATGTCATCAACAGATACTAACGATTTCGAAACACAACAAACTGCACATCATCTAGATGAAGTTATGGGGCGCATAGTCGCTAGTTCTCAGGCTTCTATCGATAAATATATGCCCGTTAAGTTGGCCCAAGCAATTGCTAATCCGATCTTTCCAGAACTGGATAGTTTACTACGCTCTGGCCGTCATATTGGTATTGATGAGCTTGATCATCATGCTTTTCTAATGGATTTTCAACTTGAGCTTGAACAATTTTATCAACGTTATAATGTTGAGCTAATCCGTGCGCCTGAAGGATTTTTCTATCTTCGTCCTCGCTCAACAACATTGATTCCTCGTTCAGTATTATCGGAGCTTGATATGCTTGTTGGCAAAGTACTTTGTTATTTGTATTTAAGTCCCGAGAGATTAGCGCATGAGGGGATTTTTACCTTACAAGAATTGTTTGATGAACTGGTTTCATTAGCAGATGAAAGTAAGTTACTCAGATTAGTAAACCAACGTTCAACAGGTTCAGATTTAGATCGCCAAAAACTATTTGATAAAGTGAAAACAGCGCTAAATCGCCTGCGTCGACTAGGTATGATTTTTTTTATTGTTGGTAATGACAGTAGCCGTTTTCGCATTAACGAATCAATTTTCCGTTTTGGTGCGGATGTACGAAGTAGTGATGACGCACAAGAAGCGCAATTACGCCTAATTCGAGATGGCGAAGCAATTAAAATCGAATCAGCACTTATTTTAGATGATAATAATGAAGAACAAGATGAAGATGTTAATGAGGAGACTGAATAATCATGATTGGACACGGTAAATTTCACTCATTAACGCTAATTAACTGGAATGGTTTTTTTGCACGAACTTTTGAGCTTGACCAATTAGTTACGACATTATCTGGTGGTAATGGTGCTGGTAAATCAACTACCATGGCGGCATTTGTAACTGCATTAATACCTGACTTAACTTTATTACACTTTAGAAATACAACCGAAGCTGGAGCCACATCAGGCTCACGAGATAAAGGCTTGCATGGTAAATTAAAACCAGGCGTCTGTTATTCTATGCTGGACGTAATTAACTCACGGAATCAAAGAATTATTTGTGGTGTACGTTTGCAACAAGTAGCAGGGCGAGACAAAAAAGTCGATATCAAGCCTTTTTTATTGCAAGGATTATCTATCAGTGTAAGCCCAACAGAGTTGGTTACGGAGCGTTTAAATGATAAACAAGCGCGAATTTTATCGTTACCAGAGTTAAAAGATAAAGCCGAATCAATGGAAGGCATTATCTTTAAACAATTTAACTCAATTACTGATTATCATTCGGTTATGTTTGATTTTGGTATTTTACCAAAACGCTTACGCTCTCCATCTGATAGAAGTAAATACTACCGTTTGATTGAGGCATCACTTTATGGTGGTATCTCAAGTGCTATTACTCGTTCCCTACGTGATTATTTATTACCAGAAAATAGTGGTGTGCGAAAAGCTTTCCAAGATATGGAAGCCGCATTACGCGAGAATCGGATGACGTTAGAAGCTATTCGAGTAACTCAATCAGATCGTGACTTATTTAAACACTTAATTACTGAGTCAACTAATTATGTGGCAGCTGATTATATGCGCCATAATAATGAACGCCGAGTTCATATAGAATCAGTACTTGGCCTGCGTCGTGACATGTTTAAAACGCAAGATCTGCTTATAAGCAATCAATACCGCCAAGTTGAAATGGCAAAAGAACTTAAAGAATATCAAGATGCGCAAAATGATTTGGAAACCGATTTACAGGCTGCTAATGATCACCTCAATTTAGCGCAAACTGCATTACGTCAACAGGAAAAAATCGACCGTTATCAAGCAGATTTAGATGATTTAAACTTAAAGTTAGAAGAACAAAACGAAGTGGTACTTGAAGCGAATGAACAGTACCAAACCTATCGTGAGCAAGTAGAACAAACAGAACAAGAAGTTGACGAAATCAAGACTCAATTAGCTGATTATCAACAGGCTCTTGATGTTCAACAAACACGTGCAATTCAATACCAACAGGCCTTACAGGCGTTAAAAAATGCTCAGTCATTATGCCAGTTACCAAAATTAGATATTAGTAATATTGAAAATCACTATGAATTGTTTGAAGAAAAGCAAAAAGAGATCACGGAACAAGTTCTTGAACTTGAGCAAAAATTAAGTGTATCTGATGCGGCAATTAATCAGTTTGACCGTGCTTATCAATTAGTGATTAAATTAGTCGGCAATGTTACCCGAAGTGACGCTTTTGCGGCAGCTAAAGAAGCATTAAGACAATGGCCATCACAATGTTACCAAGCAGAACAAGCCGAGCATTTACAGCTACAACTAGATGAGCTAGAACAACGATTTTTTGAACAAAAAGAAGCAGAATCGTTATTAACACAATTTTGTAAACGTATTGAACGCCAAGTTAATTACGATGAACTAGATGATTTAAAGCAAGAACTTGAATTGCAATTAGACGAAACAGCCGAACGAGCTAATGAATCTAGCGAAAAACGTATCGAATTTAGGCAAGAGCTTGAACAAATTCAATCAAAAATAGCTGATTATCGTCAAAAAGCTCCATTATGGTTGAAAGCACAAGATGCATTAATCGCTTTACAAGAACAAACTAGCGAACAGTTTAATAACAGTCAAGATGTCACTCAACATATGCAAAAACTGCTAGAAAAAGAGCGAATACTTGTTACTGAGCGAGACCAAATTAGTTTTAGACGCAACCAATTAGATGTTCAAATTGAGCAACTAAATCAACCTAGTGGTGTCGATGATGGACGTTTGTCTTCGTTAGCAGAACGATTTAATGGTGTATTACTTTCTGAAATTTATGAAGATGTAACAATTGATGATGCACCTTACTTTTCTGCATTATATGGTCCATCAAGACAAGCTATTGTTGTACCAGATTTATCATTAGTTAAACAGCAATTAGAAAACCTTACCGCAAGTGATGAAGATTACCCTGAAGATATCTATTTTATCGAAGGTGATCCTTCATCATTTGATGATAGTGTTTTTGATTGTGAGGAGATGAATAAAGCGGTACTTGTCAAAACGGGCGATCGTCAATGGCGATTCTCAAGCTTTCCTAAAGTACCACTATTTGGTCGTGCAGCTCGTGAGATTCACCTTGAAAAATTATCTGCCGAACGTGATGAATTACATGAGCGCTATGCAACTATCTCATTTGATTTACAAAAATTACAACGAATTGAACAAAATGTTGGGCAATTTATTGGTCAACATTTAGGAGTTGCTTTTGATATCGATCCTGAAGCTGAAGCGCAAAAATTAACGACAAGACGCACTGAAATTGAACGACAATTATCGTCTCAGGAAAGTATTGATAAACAAAATCAGCAACAAGTTACTAATTGCAAAGAACAATTAGCAACCATAAATCGCTTGGTTGCGCAAATGCATTTATTGGCTGATGATGATCTGGCCGATAGGGTTGACGATTTACGTGAACAAGTAGCACAAGCACAAGAATCTGCGCAATATGTTAGTCGTAATGGTAATACCGTTTCAGAACTTGAACCAATTTTAGCTGTTTTACAAAGTGATCCTGAACAAAATGAGGCTTTACGAGAACAATACAATACAGTTAAAGCACAACAACAGACTATCCGCCAACAAGTTTTTGCCTTAACTGAAGTAATGCAACGTCGTGCCCACTTTAGCTATGAAGACTCGGCTGGTATGCTAAATGAAAATAGTGATTTAAATGAAAAATTACGTTCTCGCTTAGAAGTCGTCGAAGTTCAAAGAACTGAAGCGCGCAGTCAGATGCAACAGTATCAAGACAAATACAATCAATATAACCAAACGCTAGCTTCGCTTAAAAGTGCATTTGAAACTAAGCGAGATATGTTGCATGAGCTACAAAAAGAAATTGAACAAATTGGGGTAAAAGCCGATGCGATCACTGAAGAACGTGCTCGATTACGTCGTGATGAAATCCATCAAAAATTAAATAATAATCGTCAACATTGTACATCGCTTGAAAAGCAACTCATTATGTGCGAAAGCGAAATGACACAATTACAAAAACGACTAACTCAAACACTGCGAGATTATAAGCACCTACGCGAACAGGTAGTGCAAGCCAAAGCGGGGTGGTGTTTAGTCTTAAGGCTTGTTAAAGAAAATAGTGTGGAACGGCGTTTACATCGACGTGAACTTGCTTATTTAAGTGCTGATGAATTGCGCTCAATGTCAGATAAAGCATTAGGTTCCTTACGTTTAGCTGTTAATGACAATGAACATTTACGGGATGTATTAAGACTATCAGAAGATCCAAAACGCCCAGAACGTAAAATCCAATTCTATATCGCTGTTTACGCACATTTGCGTGAACGAATTCGCCAAGATATTGTTAAAACTGACGATCCAATTGAAGCCATTGAACAGATGGAAATTGAATTGTCACGCTTAACAGAAGAACTCACTTCGCGTGAACAGCAACTGGCAATTAGCTCGAAGAGTGTATCGAATATTATTCGTAAAACCATACAGCGCGAACAAAATCGTATTCGTATGCTTAACCAAGGATTACAAGCAGTGGCATTTGGTCAAGTTAATGGCGTGCGTTTAAATGTCAATGTTCGCGAAGCTCATTCAACTCTTTTAGCTGCACTTGCCGATGAGCAAAATGAACATCAAGATCTATTTAGTAATAATCGTATTACCTTCTCAGAAGCGTTAGCTAAACTCTATCAACGTTTAAATCCACATATTGATATGGGACAACGAACTGCTCAAAATATTGGTGAAGAACTGCTAGATTATCGAAATTATCTTGAAATGGATGTTGAGGTGAATCGAGGTGCAGATGGTTGGTTACGTGCTGAAAGCGGTGCATTATCAACGGGTGAAGCAATTGGTACAGGTATGTCAATTTTACTTATGGTGATTCAAAGTTGGGAAGAAGAATCCAAGCGACTTCGGAATAAAGATATTTTGCCATGTCGTCTACTATTCTTAGATGAAGCAGCTCGACTAGATGCCAAATCAATTGCAACACTATTTGAACTTTGTGAACGATTAGAAATGCAATTAATCATTGCTGCTCCAGAAAACATCAGTCCTGAAAAAGGAACAACCTATAAACTCGTACGTAAAGTTATCAATAACCAAGAACATGTGCATGTAGTTGGTTTGAAAGGCTTTGCTTAATTCCTGCTTTGCCGACATTGTCGGCAAAACTTTACAATTTTTGTAAAAAAGTTTCAGGTAATTATACGTTTCAGTATAAATATCTTAAAAATAGATACGAAATCAAAAAATTGACTATCATTGTTCAATTGAAAAGTTGGATGCACTTGCTGCTCATAAAAAGGGATATTACGTATTGTTGACTAAACTCAAAATATTACTTATTGCCGTTTTTGCTTGATGGCTATTTTTCCAACAAGTTGAACTTATTAATAATGCACCTTTGTTAAGGATTTCATCTAAACTAGCATTACGCAATTTATCGAAAGAAGCGAACTTCATCTCTTCAAGCCTTTCAATAATTTTGGTACCCACGAATTTAAGCTCCATCAACTGCTGTCGTTCTGTTTCTGTAAAGGCCATATTATTCTCCTTACATTATATTGAATATAATTTTAAACTGATGCATTTAGCTTTTTCCACTTTCTTATTTTTGCTCTAAACGATTTAAAAGGCGCCACAGAATTGATATGGATAAATCGAGCAACAGTCCAAGATTCAGGATAAGGTTTAGTCCAATTACGGCTATCTTTTATAAACAAAGTGTCTTCGTTCAAAGATTGAATCCAATCATTCCAAATGGTGATTTGCTGATTAAATGCTTGAATTAATGCCTGTAATGATAGGTATTGATATGTTTTATAAAATTGCCGATACAAATTACCCAATTGATTCCATTTGTATCCAGGGGCCGGTAATTCAGGTGTTTGACCAGCAAGCTCATCATCATCCCAAGATTTCACCAAATTAAGCCAACCTAGTTGATAAGCAATCATTTGTGCTGGAGTACGATCAACACCCTCCACTAAGGTGTCTTTTTGTGATTCAGACAAAACTGTAAACTCATCAATAAACAACTTGGCCGTTTTGTTTATTTCATCTAATAACTGCTGTTTAGTTGCATAAGCCATGTCACCTACTTCTTATGAGATCATTCATATCTTTAAAGATAACATAAAATCAATATCTTATCTAAATATTTTTAATGAAATCTCTGTTTTTATTTTCTTTGTTTTTGAAATATTTCAATTCTTCATCGATAAAATATCGTACTAGATTTGCATATAGATCTTTGATGATTTCGCCATTAAGTCCTAATTCATTCGACCATTGTTTTCGTTGCTCTAGCATACTGTCAAAACGTTCTTTGGCTTGTACGTCAGTGGTATTTTTCTTGAACTTACTGGCAGCTTTGACGTATTCAAAGCGTGTAGCAAGCAATTTAATTATGGAATGGTCAATCTGATCTATTTCGGCACGAATGTGGTTCATATTCTCACATTTGTTTGGCGCTTGGGTAGGTTTATAAGTCACGATTTTATACCTTTTGTTTATTTAACTTTTTATATCCTATCACTATTAGATTATGCACAAAAGTATCACTTAGTAGATGTCATCATTGCACTATATTTATATATACAAAATTGATTGTGCACTTTTAATAGAATTGAGTTTAATATTTGGAGATATTCAATAATTAATTGATTTTTTTATTTATTAAATCAATTTCGTTTTTCATTGATACCGCCCAATAACACAATAATATAACTAAAAATTTTGTTTATATCCTGCTAGTAAAAGATTCGCTGATTTTTTGTATTTTAATGGGTTTTAAAGGATCTTACAGAATATTGAATTGGTGGAGCCAAGGGGGATCGAACCCCTGACCTCAACGCTGCCAGCGTTGCGCTCTCCCAGCTGAGCTATGGCCCCAAATGAAAGGGATAAAACTGTGGCTAATAATATGCAACTAAACGATAAGTGTCAATTAGTTTGGTACTATTTGTTTGAAAAACAGTCTAATAAAACTCTGCCAATTAATGGCAGAGTTCACATAATTAACGCAATATTGAAGGTTGATCTGCACCTTCAGCTTCAATTTTTGGTGGCATAAAGTGTTCACGTTTTACGCCTAATTTGAGTGACATATACGCAGCCACATAAATTGATGAGATTGTACCAAGCACAATACCAACGCCTAATGTTTCAGAGAAACCTTTTAACATTGAACCGCCAAAGATATACAAAATGATGACTACTGCAAGGGTTGTTCCTGATGTCATCAAAGTACGGTGCAATGTTTGTGTTAACGAGATGTTGATAACATCATAAGGCTCTGCTCGTCGAATCTTTCTAAAATTCTCACGAATTCGGTCGAAAACTACAATGGTATCATTGAGCGAATAACCAATTATCGATAACATTGCAGCAATGATAGTTAAATCTAGTTCTCGTTCAAATAACGATAGATAACCTGCGGTGATGATAACATCATGCGCTAAGGCAACAACGGCACCAGTACCAAATCGCCATTCAAAACGAAAGGCAATATAGATTAAAATACACACTAATGCGGCGCAGATTGCCAAAATACCATCTTGGGCAAGTTCAGAGCCTACTGTTGGTCCTACAAATTCAATACGTTTGATTTGAGCATCGGCATCAATATCTTTATGTATTAAATTGGAAATTTTTGTACCTAGTGCATTATCAATAGCAGATGACGTACTGCCATCTTCTTGTTTAGCTGAAGGTAATCGAATAATGATATCTTTACTGCTACCATAATATTGTACTATCGGCTCATGATAGCCAGCGTCGCGTAAACTGTTACGAAGGTCATCAAGGTTAACCACTTTTGTTACTGTGAGTTCTACTGTCGTACCGCCAGTGAAGTCTTGTCCTAGATTAAATCCTTTAACAAAAATAACCACAAACGATGCAACTACCAATAACATTGAAATAACAAAAGCAATAAAGCCAAATTTTAAAAAGTCGAGGACTCTGCGACCATGATTTAAATCTCTAACATCATGATTTTCTTTTTTATTAATAACCACAATAAACCTCTAAATTGATAACTTATTAACACGGCGTCCGCCATAAATAAGATTGGCTAATGCGCGAGTACCAACAATCGATGTAAACATTGATGTTACAATACCGATGCCTAATGTAATGGCAAAGCCTTTAATTGAGCCTGTACCAACAGCATAAAGAATAACAGCTGTAATTAATGTTGTTAGGTTGGCGTCAAAAATACTGCTCCAAGCACCAGCATACCCTTCATTAATTGCATGCTGAACACTGCGTCCATTGCTAAGTTCTTCTTTTATTCTTTCATTAATCAGTACGTTGGCATCAACAGCCATGCCAACGGTTAACACAATACCCGCAATACCTGGCATGCTTAGCGTTGCCCCAGGAAGTAAAGACATTGCACCAACAATTAAAATTAAGTTAGCAACTAACGCAAGGCTAGCAAATACGCCAAACAGACGATACATCACTAACATAAAGATGACTGAAATCGCTAAACCCCATGCGCAAGATTCTAACCCTTGAGTTATATTTTCTTGCCCCATTGATGGTCCAACAGTGCGCTCTTCAATGATTTGAATCGGAGCAATTAAAGCTCCTGCACGTAATAATAATGATAAATTTTTAGCTTCATCAATATTACCAATACCCGTTACCTGAAAACGGTCACTGAAAATACCTTGAATCGTTGCTACATTGATAACACGCTCTTGTTTTTCAAGAATTGGTTTATCGTTTTCATCACGTTTACCAGTGTCTTTGTATTCAACAAACAATGTTGCCATCGCTTTATGAAGATTTTTTTGGGTAAAATCAAACATTCTTTTACCCCCCGAGCCATCAAGAGTAATTGCAACTTCGGGTTGGCCATATTGATTAGTACGATATGAAGAATCAGTTATATGATCCCCTGTTAATACAATACGCTTATAAAGTAATACTGGGCGGCCGTTCTCCATATATTTAATTTCTGAGCCATAAGGAACACGCATATCACCCTTTAAGATAGCTGGCAAGTTAGGAGAGCTTTCTTCATTAACTTGTCTAAATTCAAGTGTTGCTGTTGCTCCCAAAATGCGTTTAGCTAATGCTGTGTCTTGTATACCAGGTAATTCAACAACTATACGATCTGCTCCTTGGCGTTGAACAATTGGTTCAGCTACACCCAACTGATTAACACGATTTCGTAAAATTGTAGTGTTTTGTTGTACAGCATCATTTTTGGCTTGTTGTAACCGTTGTTCACTAACATTAATTACAATAGCATTATCTCTTTGAGAAACAACTTTGAAATCTTGTATACCGTTGATCTTAGTGATAGCTTTATTGCGATCTTCAGTATTGTCAAATTGTATTAAAATTTGCTGATTACTATCTTTACTGATCGTTTTATAATTTAATTTGCTATTAGTAAATTCGGTTTTTATGTTTTCAATAGATTGTTCGGTGAGTTTACTTAATGCGGTTGTCATATCAACTTCCATTAAAAAGTGAACACCACCGCGTAAATCGAGACCAAGCTTCATTGGTTCTGCACCTAACACCGTAAGCCAAGTTGGTGTTGCTGGTGCTAAATTTAATGCAACGATATACTGCTCACCTAATGCTTCGGATATAATTTCTTTTGCTTTAAGCTGTGTATCGTTATCACCAAGACGAATTAAAATGGACTTATTTTCGTAAACCAGTGATTTTGGTTCGATATGATTATCAGTTAAAAGTTTTTTGATTTTATCTTGCGTAGCAACGTTAATTTCAGCAGTATCTGATCCTGAAATTTGTATAGCAGGATCTTCACCATAAATATTTGGAAGTGCATAAAGAAGGCCGAGGCAAATTACGACGACCAACATAATGTACTTCCACAAAGGATAACGGTTTAACACGACATATTCTCTTGTGGTATTAGGTAATTAATACAATGAACAATAATAGCGAATAAATACTATTTCTATTATAATGATTTCATTGTCCCTTTTGGTAAGACTGATGTAATAAAGTCACGTTTGATCACAACTTCAGTCGTATCATTTAATTCTAACGCAATGTAACCATTTTCGTTAACTTTTGATACACGACCAATAAGTCCACCATTAGTTAACACTTCATCACCTTTTGAAATAGAAGCCATTAGATCACGATGAGCTTTGGCACGTTTTTGCTGAGGTCGCATAATCATAAAATAGAAAAATAAGCCAAATACAACTAACATAATTGGCAGAATATAATCACCACCTGGCTGGTTACCATCAGCTGCATAAGCATTAGAGATTAAAAATTCCATATTGGTCCTCTTGATTAAAATAAATTTTAAAGGTCGGAATTATAACATAATAAATTAAGCTATTATTAACTATTTCTTGTCAAAAAGTTTCAGGTAACTATGCGTTCTAGTATAAAAACGAAGCATTCAATGCTACCTAGGCTGATATAATTCCGCCAATAAAACGATGTGGCAGATAAATGGTAATTAGGTGGTCAAATATTGCGCCATACTGACTAAATTAAATAGCCATTTAGGGTATATTCCACAAAGCATCGTCAATAAAGCACATAACACAATGATTAATTCACTTATTCTAATATCAGTCCATTTTAATTTAATTGAAGATTTGCTTGATATTAGATCATCACGACAAACTGGTCTTATATAAAGGTTGATAATTAAGCGAGCATAGAAGTAAAGGCCTAATGCACTGCCAATAACAACGGCTGCGACTAGCCACCATAATTCGGCAGTTACACCTAATAACACTAATAAAAATCGCCCAACAAATCCCGCAGTTAAGGGAGTTCCTGCTAAAGATAAAAGTCCAACTCCCATGGCTAATGCTAGAATTGGCCTTCGCCAAAATAGTCCTGATAGGTCAATTTCGTTTTCATGATCTTGAAGTTCATCAGAGTGTGAATCTAAACTGATCGCACCTAAAATACAGATATTAGCTAAAATATATCCAATTAGATAAACACCAATAGTTTCTAATGCTAATACTTGATATTGCACAGCTATTAATGCCGTTAATAAATATCCAAAATGTGCTATCGATGAATAAGCTAATAGTCGCTTTAAACTACTTTGCATTAGCGCCAATAAGTTACCCCACAGAATAGAGCAAAACGCCATAATAACTAAAATAATACGAATAGTTTCATTGTTAACAATAGGTGCCAATAAAAAAAGTCTTGCGATAGCACAAAAAATTGCAACTTTTCCGACTGTTGATAACAATAAGGCGACTATTGTTGGTGCACCTTGATAAACATCTGGTAACCAAAGTTGAAATGGTACAAGAGATAATTTAAAACCGATGCCGACTAGCATTAAGCACACACCTATCAGTAATAATAGACTTGGATAAGACATTGTTGAGAGTTGATAACTTAAACCACTAAAAGTAAGTTCTCCAGTAGTTGCATAATAAAAAGCAATCCCCATTAATAAAAACACGCTGGCGATAGCAGATAAAATCATGTATTTAACTGCGGCTTCCAATGAATGAGTCTGCGTATATTGATAACCAATTAATCCAACAAATGGAATAGATAATAGTTCGATCCCAATAAAAAATGCAATTAAATGGCTTGCGTAAACAAGTGTTACACCACCTAATGCCATGAAAAGTAAAATTAAATAAAATAATCCATGATGATTCTGTTCTTGTTTAAACCAGCGATAAGCAAAACATGCAACTGAAATAGATATCATTAAAATCAAACTGGTGTAAAGTAGCCCATAGCCATCACAAGTAAAAAGAGCTGTGATATGGTGTGCTTTCCACTCGTCTGTTGACTCATCATCAATATTCGAATTATCCCTAAAATTAGAATTAGTATCGATATTTTTATTGTCAATGCTATTATCTTCGGTATTACTATCAATATTTAAAGTTTCATCTTCATTAGATGATTCGGTCGTTTCTGTAGACACCGTATCAATTGCAATAGTTTCTTCACTCGATCGGATTTGTTCTTTAGCTGGCTCTGAAATCGATGCTGATATTTGCATATTATCACTGCTGATATCAGTAATAGCTTGAGTACTAAAAGAAATTTTATATCCAACCATCACAGAGCAAATTAAAGCACAGGTTAATCCGCATACCGTTAAAATAGCACATCCTTTGGTACTTAGCTTAAAAGCAAATAGTAAAGATAAAAAAACGATGATGGCTAGACTTAATACAAAAATGGGAGATAAAGCTATCATAGTTTATTACTCCCCTACCCGCTCTATGGTTATGTATTGCTGTGTTTGATTCACGACAGAATAAGACATATCTAAAACTACTTGAGGATATAAACCGATAAAAATAAGTACACTTAAAATACTTGATAATAATAAAAGATCTTTCTTACTAAGCCGGCATTTTGTTGCAGCTCCTTTATCAACTACACCATAAAAAATTGGCTGTATACGTACAATAAATGAAATGGACAGTAATAATAAACCAATTACTAGTAAAATTGTATAATAGGAAAAAGCATTATAACTACCAAGCAACATCATATAATTCCCAATAAAATTAGCCGTACCAGGAATGCCTAACACTGCCAATATAAAAAACAAAGTAAAAGAAGATAAATAAGGCACTCTTTCTTTAAGCCCAACAAATTGATTTATATTTCGCGTTGAATAACATTCAACTAATAATCCACTAATTATAAACATACCGACGATTGCCAAATTGATGGCTATCATTTGAATAACCACACCTTGATAAGCAAGAACAGAACCACTATAGATTATTGCAGTTACAAATCCCATTAAAGCAATATGAATATAAGCTATTAGCTTTTTAATATCAGTTTGGTTAAAAGCAAGTAAAGCAGCATAAACAACCGTAAGTAGTGCAAATGCTAACATTAACGGCATAATAATGATTGATGCATTAGGAAATAATGGTATAACAAAACGCAATAAGCCAAATGCAGCTGTGTTAAGTAATAATCCACTAATCATCATTGAGCCAGTTGTTGAAGATTCAATATGGGCTTCAATAAACCAACCATGAAATGGAACAAATGGTATACGAACGATAAAAGCAGCTAAAAATCCAAGCATAATTAAAAATTCAGTATAACTTGAAATTGGCGTTTTGGTTAATTCTTGATAATCAAACGTCCAATGTCCTGTTAAATTCCAGTTAATCAAAGCTAATGAAACTATCGAAATTAGCATAAGTAAACTGCTCACTTGAGTATAAATCAGGAATTTACTTGCACCATTAAAACGCAATTGCGAACTTGAATCTCGTCGTCCCCATAAGGAGATTAAAAAATAGATGGGGATTGCTACAGCTTCCCAAAAGAAAAACATTAAAAATAAGTCAGTGATTACAAATAACATCATGATTGCCGATGTCATAAATAATAGACATAAGTAAAATAGACCAAGATTGTTTAAGCTTTCTTTACTAGAATAGATAATAGTCAATAATACAATAAATAAGGTTGAGGTAATAACAACCATAGATAAACCATCTAAGACAAGATGAAAACGAATTCCTAATAGAGGGATCCATTCTAGATTAACTTCTTTTACCCAATTTCCCCCTTGATTTAATATATTTATAGCATCTATCCATAATAATATCGACATCAATAATGTAAGAAAAATAGTAATAAAAGCTACAATTATTGGTAATTTTGACCAACGCATTTGTACATTGGCTGAAACAACGCCTCTTTGTAAACATACATGGCATAACCAACCAATAAATCCGCCTATTATAGGTAAAAAAACGAGCCATAATAACATGAATGATTACACCTTTATTAAATAAAAATCAGTAGCATTAATATGAAAATACTACCTATAACCATCGAAACCATATACCACCGAATTTGCCCATTTTCTAGATCAACGGTGAACGCGTTTACTTTTTTGATTCCCCTCATTATCCAATTATCCCAAAAAGCTAGTGGATCTTTTTTCAAAAAACGGGCTAAATAGACATAAGGTTTAACAAATAAAGTATGCAATAAATAATCATAATGCCAATCACTATTACATAAACGTAAAAGGAATTTAACCATTGGCGTATTTAGAATTTCTTGTACTTCGCTATTTGGATGAGCATATAAAATATAAGCAATCAAAAAACTCAATCCAGTCACAGCTACTAGAAGTAGTTGAAAAGGTAACTGCCCATTAGTATCTAACTCAGCTATCGGAATAATACCTTGAGTTGGTAATGGGAAGTAGATAAATAAAGCTGTAGTAAATATTAATAAGATGAAAATTGGTAAATAACTTAACCACTTGGTTTTAGTAAAATCATACTGTTTTTGTTTACGATAAAAAACCATTGAAATTAAGCGCCAAATACCTAAACTAGAAAGTAAAATACCAAACAAACCAATGGTTCCTAATATCAATTTATCTTGAGTCATTAAACCCAATATGATATCGCCTTTAATATAAAATGATGATGAAACCCAAGGCATAGCACTAAGTGATAGCATGATTAACAAAAATATCGCATATAACATCGGAAACGTTTTAAGTAAACCACCTAGTTTACTGATATCTCGTTCACCTTGACATTTCTTAATTAAAATAGATGAAGCTAAAATTAGCAATGTGCTTGTTACGACATAATTAATTAAGCAATTAAGAGATAAACTCCAACTTTTTGTTGAAAAAGCATAAAATAAATAGCTAATTTGCGTTAAATTAATATATGTAACAATTCGTTTAATATCATACTGCACTAATGCAATGGTGCTAGCAAATAATATAGTCAATGATGAAATCATTGCTATAATAACAAGAACATCGCTCGACATCATAAACAAATCACTAAGTCTTAAAACTAAATAGACACCAGCTAAAATTACTGTTGAAGATTGCAATAAAGCCATCGCAGGCATTGGAGCTAATGTTGTTTCAGCAAACCATGAATGCATAGGAAATAGTGCCGACTTGCCCATTGCCCCAAGGAATAGCATTAGAGTAATCCAAAATATGATATCAGAATCAACAGCCAAATTATCATGTGCTTGCGTCAAAACGTCACGGATATTTAATGTTTCTAGAGTTTGATACAGTAAAAATATACCAATAATTAGAAAAATATCAGTTAAATGCATAATCACAAATGCTCTAACTGCAGCATAACCATTACGAGGCTGTTTATAGTAAATACCAATGAGCAAGTATGCACTTATACTCAAACCTTCCCAACCCATTAGCATAACAAACAAATTATTGACCAATATTATAGTTAATATGCTAGCAATTAATAAATTACTGTAAGCATAAAAGGTGTAAATATCTTTTTTTGAAGTTAAATCACAAGCTGCAAAAAGATAGACCCAAAAACCAAAAAATGAAATCAACGCTAAAAAGGTTAATGATAATCCATCCAAGGTTAAGGAAATAGGTACTGAAAAGTCACCTACCGAAAACCAATTCCACAGTGGTCGAGTATAAACTAAGGTCATATCAGGTACTGTATTTGAACTAAAATCGATACAAGAAAATACAGTAATTAATGCTATTATCAGCATAGTAGTAATACCAATAATTATCACATTAATTGATCTGATATGTCTTCCCAAGCTCACCAATACTAAAAAAGAAAATAAGGGAACAATAATAGTTAAATAAAGTAAATTCATCCTTTCATTTCACTCAATGAGTCAATATTAAATGTTTTTCGACGGTAAAATAGTTTTATCATCAATGCAAGACCGACACAAACTTCGGCTAAGGCAGTTATTACTGCTAATATAGCAAGTACTTGCCCATCAGATTGTTGCCAATAGCTACTTGCTGCAAACAACGCAACTATAACCCCATTATTCATAATAATAAGGCTAAGTAATAAAAAATAGAAATGGCGTCGAATCATTATTCCTAACAAACCAATCACAAATAAAATAGAAGCAAGAATAAGACTATGTATGAGTGGAATCATATTATTTCTCCAACATAAGCCGATGCATAAAATGATAAGCAATCACAACTGCGCCCAATAGTAAAAACAGTGCCAATTCAGCTATCAAAATGTATGCATATTTAGACATTTCATGCATTAATTCATGAGACTCTTTCAGTTCTGAATAGTCAGTACTTACTACACTATAAATTAGGGCGACTAATAATACAAATGCTAAGACAAGTGGACCTAACCAGATTTTAGGACTAATTCCTTGCTTGTGGTTTTCAACATTATCATCTTTAATTTTCAAAATTGAAGCGACAAGTAAAAAAAGAGTTACCGATCCACCAATAAACAGTAAAATATATAAAATAGCTGAATAATATGTATTAAGTAGAATAAATATTAATGCTGAAGCAAAAAGTGAAATAACAAGATATAAAATTGCTTTATCAACACGTAAACTACTAATTACTTTTATACTAGCAACGACAGCAATAATCGACGCGATATAAAAAACAGCAATCATTAAATAATCCAATGTGTATTCATAATATAGCTAGTATATACCCAAATGATATCAAGATACAGTTTACCACTGTATTCATAAAAAATAATCCTGTTAAATAAGTTTTCTAATGAATATTTCTAATATCGAATAAACATTCGAAATCTAATTTTTCATGATAGATATAATTAAAACAACTAAAACAAATAAAAACCATAAAATTTTATTATTTAAATTCAAAATCAAATTGTAATAAAGTATAACTTATGCACATTAATCAACATTATACCTATCCCATTAAATTGTCATTTTGATTCATACAGCTTAAAGGTGCTTAGGCATAATAAAATCGAAGACGAGAAAATCATGAATAACCAATACTCATCAATGAGAAGTAATGTCAATATGTTAGGTACTTTACTAGGGAACGCAATCAAACGTGCTACCGGTAATGAAACATTTGATTTAGTTGAAATGGTAAGACAATTATCAAAATCAGCTCAACAAGGAGATACTCAAGCTCATAATGAGTTACTTAAATTAATTGAAAACCTTAATGATGACGATTTATTACATGTTGCACGGGCATTCAATCAGTTTTTGAATTTGGTCAATACAGCCGCTGAGTATTATGGTATTTCACCCCATGGGGAAGCTTCTAGTAGTCCTAAAAAAATGACCGAATTATTTAGCACACTAAAAAACCTTAATTTTTCAAATCAAACTATTACAAAAGCAATTAATGATTTGTCAATTGAATTAGTATTGACCGCACACCCGACCGAAATCAATCGCCGAACGATGATTAATACTTATACAGCCATAAATAACTGTCTATCACAACTGGACCATGATGATTTAGCTGACTACGAAATTGAGCGCATTATGCGACGTTTGAAGCAGTTAGTTTGTCAGGCTTGGTATACTGATGAAATACGTAAAAAACGCCCTACTCCAATTGATGAAGCGAAATGGGGATTCTCAGTCATTGAAGATAGCTTATGGAATGGTGTACCTCTATTTTTACGTGAACTTAATGACCAATTAGTTGATGCGTTTGATGAACAATTATCGGTTGATCATGTCCCTATTAAATTCACCTCATGGATGGGGGGAGATCGTGATGGTAATCCAAATGTCACAGCAAAAATAACAGAAAAAGTCATGTTACAAGCCAGATTAAAGGCAATTGAGTTATTTTTAGCAGATATTCAAATACTTGTTCGTGAACTTTCAATGACGGAATGCAGTAATTCGGTCATTGAACTGTTAGATGAAAAAAACAAAAACGTTTCAGAGCCATATCGAGCTGTAATGAAGCAGTTACGAACACGTTTAATCAAAACTCACAACTATATTGAAGCTTTATTGAATAATGAACCTATATTAGCGCCTTGCGATATTTTGATTAAAAATGAGCAGTTGTGGAATCCGCTTTATGTATGTTATGAATCGTTAATTGACAATGGAATGTCAACAATTGCTCATGGACCATTGTTAGACACACTGCGTCGTATAAAAAGCTTTGGGTTACAATTAGTCAGATTAGATATCCGTCAAGACAGTTCAGTACATACAGAAGCGCTCGACGCATTAACCAAAGAACTTAACTTAGGTAACTATGCTCAATGGTCTGAAGAAGAAAAACAAGCATTTTTATTAACGGAGTTAAAATCAAATCGACCGTTATTACCTTACAGTTGGCAACCAGATCAAATGGTTCAAGAAGTATTAGACACTTGTCGTGTAATAAAAAAAGCAGGCGAAGAATCAATTGCTTCTTATGTAATTTCAATGGCTAAAGCACCTTCTGATATTTTAGCGGTTTATCTATTATTAAAAATCGTTGACTGCCAAAAACACATTCCCATAGTACCGTTATTTGAAACTCTAGAAGACTTAAATAATGCTAAATCAGTCATGCAAAAACTATTGGATATACCTTGGTATTATAATAAAATTCAAGGTAAACAGATGGTAATGATAGGTTATTCTGATTCGGCTAAAGATGCTGGCACTCTTGCCGCGTCTTGGGCACAATATCGGTCACAAGAGGAATTAGTTAACTTATTTGAAAAATATAATATTAATTTGGTGTTATTCCATGGACGAGGAGGATCAATTGGTCGAGGGGGCGCACCAGCTCATGCCGCACTACTTTCGCAACCACCAGGATCATTAAAAGGAGGACTTAGAGTTACTGAACAAGGAGAAATGATCCGCTTTAAACTCGGCCTGCCAGAGGTTGCTCTCAGTAGTCTTATGCTTTATACCTCAGCTATTTTACAAGCCAACTTATTACCACCTCCAGAACCTAAACAGGAATGGCGCAGTATCATGGACGAAATGTCAGAAATTTCATGTAATTGTTATCGTAGTTATGTACGAGAACGTTCTGAATTTGTTGATTATTTTAGAGCAGTAACACCAGAGGTTGAATTAGCCAGATTACCACTAGGCTCAAGGCCACAAAAGCGCCGAATAGGTGGAGGGATTGAAAGTTTACGAGCTATTCCTTGGATTTTTGCTTGGACACAAAACCGTTTAATGGTGCCATCTTGGCTCGGTGCAGGTAGTGCACTAAGAGCTATTATTGGAGAAGGCAGACAAAACATTCTTAAAGAGATGTACCACAATTGGCCTTTCTTTAATGCCCGATTAGGTATGCTTGAAATGGTTTACGCAAAATCTGCGCCAAATATTCACCAATATTACGAACAACGTTTAGTCGACCCTGCATTATGGCCATTAGGTGAAGAATTAAGAAATTTGCTAACCCAAGATATCAATACAGTATTAACTATCACTGATGATATTAGTTTAATGGCTGATTTACCTTGGATCGCAGAGTCGGTAGCATTACGTAATACTTACATTGAACCATTAAACTTATTACAAGTAGAGTTACTAAGTCGCTCACGAAAAAACAACGATAATAATAATGAAAACATTATAGTTGAACAAGGGCTAATGATCACCATCTCAGGAATCGCAGCGGGTATGAGAAACTCTGGATAAATTAAAAAAGGCTAATGCCTTTTTTAATTTTCTGGTAATAATTGTTCTAAATAAGCTTTAGCGTCTTGATCTCCTTGCTCGCTAGCTTTAGTAAACCAATAAATAGCACGCTCTTGATCTTTATCCGTACCTTCACCTTCTAGATATTTAACACCTAAATTATATTGAGCATCAACACTGCCCTGCTCTGCAGCTTTTAGATACCATTCAACGGCTTTTTCCTCGTCTTTAGGCACTCCTCCACCTACATCATACATCACACCAATATTATATTGAGCATCAGCGTTACCAGCTTCAGCGGCTTTAGTAAACCAATATGCCGCTTGCGTATTGTCCGGTTTAGTTCCTGTACCTGTTACATACATAATTGCTAAATTGTACATCGCTAATACATGGCCATGCTCTGCCGCTTGTGTATAAAAATAGCTAGCTGCCACATAATCTTGGGTTAAACCATCGCCATTTTCAGACATTAACCCCAAATAATATTGTGCTTCTGGAATATTATCTTTAGCTGCTTTACTAAACCAATCAGCTGCCGTCATGCGATCTTCTTTTACGCCATCACCAAAAAAATACATAATACCAAGATTTAGATAAGCGTCATAAATACCTTCATCACCAGCCTGTGTAAAATAATCAATCGCAGTCGGTATGTTTTTTTCTACTCCATTGCCTTCTTTATACATTAAAGCTAAATTATATTTAGCTAATGCATAATTTTGATCTGCCGCTAATTTAAAATATTTAAATGCTTTATTTAAATCAGGTTCAGTACCTAAACCACTTTGGTACATAAATGCTAAATTATTTTGTGCTTTGGCAAGCCCTTGTTCAGCCGCTTTTTTATACCAGAAAAAAGCTCGAACATCACTAACCTCAACACCTAATCCTTGTTTATAAATATTTCCTAATGAGTACTGAGCTTCTGAGTTCCCTTTTTCTGCAGACAAACGTAAAGAAGGGAGCAATGAATCTGACGCTTTAAGCTTTAATTGAGTATCATCTGATTGCGTCTTATAATTTGTAGCCATTGCACTATAAGAAATAGATAACAATAGTACTAATAATATTTGAAATTTTTTCATATTTTTATGATTATTATGACATCTAAAATAATTATACATAATTGTAAGCAAAGGGAATAGTTTTGTTTAATTCTTATAGTTGCTATTTTATTTATACAATTAATATTAGCTAAAAATACAATTCTATAAACCTAATTCGTCCCATATTTCGTCAATATGGGCAATGACTTTTGGATCTTTCTTAATTATCTTTCCCCATTCACGATTTGTTTCACCTGTCCATTTATTGGTAGCATCTAAACCCATTTTAGAGCCTAATCCTGATACAGGTGAAGCAAAGTCCAAATAATCGATCGGTGTATTATCAATAAAAGTCGTATCCCGATGAGGATCCATACGTGTCGAAATAGCCCACATTACATCTTTCCAGTCACGTGCATTAATATCATCATCACAGACAATTACAAATTTGGTATACATAAATTGTCGTAAATACGACCAAATTCCCATCATAACTCGTTTAGCATGACCTGGATATTGCTTTTTAATAGTAACAATTGCAATACGGTATGAACATCCTTCTGGCGGTAAATAAAAATCAACAATTTCAGGGAACTGCTTTTGTAAAATTGGAATAAAAACTTCATTCAAAGCAAGTCCCATAATTGCGGGTTCATCTGGTGGTCTACCTGTATAAGTTGAGTGATAAATCGCATCTTTGCGGCGAGTTAAGTGCGTTACGGTAAATACGGAAAATTGCTCAACTTCATTATAATAACCTGTGTGATCACCATACGGACCTTCTGATGCTAACTCATTAGGATCAATATAACCTTCAAGAATTATCTCTGCACTAGCTGGAACCTCTAAATCATTTGATAACGATTTGACTACCTCTGTTCGGCTACCACGTAATAATCCAGAAAAAGCATATTCAGGTAGAGTATCTGGCACTGGTGTCACTGCACCTAAAATGGTGGCTGGATCAGCACCAATAGCAATACTAACTGGAAATCTTTCGTTTGGATGTGCTTGTTGCCATTCGGCAAAATCAAGTGCACCACCACGATGTGAAAGCCAGCGCATGATCAATTTATTTTTTCCTAAAAGTTGCAGGCGATAAATGCCCACATTTTGTCGATCTTTATAAGGGCCTTTAGTAATAGTCAGTCCCCATGATAACAGAGGTGCTACATCATCGGGCCAGCAATGCATAATAGGTAAGCGAGTCAAATCCACCTCATCATCCTTAAAAATCACCTCTTGGCATGGTGCTGAAGAACGATGTTTGACTGGCATATTTAGTACTTGTTTATACTTAGGTAATACATTAAAAAATTGCCGTATGCCCTTAGGGGGTTCGGGTTCACGTAAAAATGCCAATAACTCACCAATTTCACGCAAAGCTGAAGTATCTTCACGCCCCATTCCCATTGCAACACGTTTAGCGGTACCAAACAAATTACATAAAACAGGCATATCATAACCAATCGGATTTTCGAATAATAAAGCAGGGCCTCCATTACGTAAAACACGATCAGCAATTTCGGTCATTTCGAGATAAGGATTAACAGGAAAAGTAATTTTTTTTAATTCACCTTGTTGTTCAAGATAATCTAAAAAATCTCTAAAATTTGAAAAATTCATTTATTACTACTCCCTGTTACTTAATAGTCTTTAGTTAACCAAATCCTAAAATCATTTTTAATACTTAATACTAATGTAGCTTTGATATTTAACTAGTCTGCATCAAAGTTTTCACTATATATAGGTACTTGTTTATTTTGATTACACTCAACTATTTTAGGTAATAAGGCATCAAATTGTTTTTTATCGATTTCAATAAATTTATCTTGCTCAGCTTGATAAAATAAAAATTGTTCAGATTGATCATCAAATAGAAACGAGGCTATCCAGTCATTTCGATCATCACTATTTTCATTAGCAAATATCTGAATAATACTATTTTCACGTTTTTCAGGTTGATCATGTAATTTATAATCAATTATCTTCTCTGATATTTTAACGTCATACTCATCGAAAATAATATAATCATTTTGATTAGGTTGGCACTTTTTTATATTTATATCGGCATTACAAGTTGGTACAAAAAAACATAAGCAGGACAACGCAACGGCATATAGGCTTAATTTCATTTTCAAACCTCTTAATTAGATTTAATCAAATTGTGAATATTACCAATAGCTTTACTGTTATTTGGAGATAAAGTAAGATTGATTGCTTCATCAATTGTTAACCATTGATAATCTAAATGCTCAGTAAGTACTGGTATTATCTCATTAATAATAGGCAGATAAAACCAATGTTCTTTATTTAGCTTAACTTCTGGTGCATATTTATGTCTAAATTGCGGGAAAATCTCAAATTCAACGGAATACTTTGCATCAATTAACTCAAGATTTTGCCCTATAATATCAATGCCTGTTTCTTCAAAAACCTCACGAATTGCTGTTTCTCGTGGTAGCTCATTATTTTCCATACTACCTGTTACTGATTGCCAAAAACAAGGGTCGTCTTGGCGCTGTAACATAAGGCAACGGTTTGTTGTCTGGCAGAAAATCACCACCAGAACAGATTCAGGTTTTTTGAATTTTCGCATCAAATATCACTATCTTTTACTTACTTCAATACCAAGTTCAGTCAATGCTGCAATATTGGCTGGACTTGGAGCATCAGTAAGTAAACAAGTTGCTGCTGTAGTTTTAGGAAACGCTATTACATCGCGAATATTATCCGTTCCAGTTAATAACATACTTAATCGATCTAATCCAAATGCCAATCCTGCATGAGGAGGTGTACCATATTTTAATGCATCAAGCAAAAAGCCAAATTTCTCACGTTGATCATGTTCATTAATACCTAAAATTGAAAAGACGGCTTGTTGCATTTCGCTACGGTGAATACGAACCGATCCACCACCAACCTCATAACCATTGATTACCATATCATAAGCATTTGCAACAGCATTTTCAGGATTATTCAAAAGTTCTTCTGGTGTATAATCTTTTGGTGACGTAAATGGATGATGCATAGCACTTAAACCTTCATCTGTTTCTTCAAACATCGGGAAATCAATAACCCAAAGTACCGCCCATTTACTTTCATCGGTTAAACCTAAATCTTTACCAACTTTTAAACGTAATGCCCCTAACGCATCACTCACTACTTTATAGCTATCGGCACCAAATAATAAAATATCACCATCTTTAGCATTGGCACGATTAAGCAGTGCTTCCATTTGCAATTCATTAAAGAATTTAGCAACTGGGCTTTGTACACCTTCTAACCCTTTGCAACGTTCATTAACTTTAATCCAAGCCATACCTTTTGCGCCGTAAACTGAAATGAATTGCGTATATTCATCAAGTTGTTTACGTGTTAATTGTGCACCGTTTGGAACACAAAGCAACGCAACGCGTCCTTTCGGATCGTTAGCTGGTGTTGAAAACACTTTAAAATCAACATCTTTAACCAAATCAGCCACATCAATAATTTCAAGCGGATTACGCAGATCAGGCTTATCACTTCCAAAGCGACGCATCGCTTCAGCAAAAGTCATAATAGGAAACTTACCTAAATCCACATTTTTCACATGTAACCAAAGCTCATGAATCATCTTCTCCATAACATCACGCACTTGCTCTGCTGTCATAAATGAAGTTTCAACATCGATTTGCGTAAACTCAGGTTGACGATCGGCTCTTAAATCTTCATCGCGAAAACATTTTACAATTTGATAATAACGGTCGAATCCTGACATCATTAGCAATTGTTTAAATAATTGTGGCGATTGTGGCAGCGCATAAAACTCACCTTTATGAATTCGACTTGGAACCAAGTAATCTCGTGCGCCCTCAGGAGTTGCTTTGGTTAACATTGGCGTTTCGATATCTAAAAAACCATGTTCGTTCATAAACGAACGAACAAATGCGGTAATTTTAGCTCGCGTTTTAAAGATCGTTGCCATTTCAGGGCGACGCAAGTCAATATAACGATATTTTAGACGTTGCTCTTCACTGTTGTTTTGATTGAAATCAAGAGGCAATACATCGCTACGGTTAAATATTGTCAATTCAGTTGCCAAAATTTCAACCTCTCCGGTTGCCATATCTTTATTGATTTGACCTTCCGGACGAGCTCTTACTTTGCCTTTAATTTGGATACAAAATTCATTACGAAGTTCACCAGCAAGTTGATATGCTTGTTGATAATCAGGATCAAAAAAAACTTGTACAATACCTTCACGATCACGCATATCGATAAAAATCATACCGCCTAAGTCTCGGCGTTTATTGACCCAACCACATAATGTTACTTCTTGATTAATATAACTTGCATTGAGTTGTCCGCAATAAATTGTTCTCATTAAAATATCCTGTGTACTATTAGCAATAATGATAATTATTATAGAGCAATTTATCAGGGTATAAAGACCATGATTTAAAATAATTTTCATTTAATTTATTTATAGTTAGTTTTTAATAATAAATTTACTTTATAAAAGTTTTTATAAAATAAATTAAATTCAAAAAGATACCAATTAGATCTTAATTTTATAAAAAACATAATCAAATTACTTATTGAAAATAACTTGTCATATCAAATATTTATTAATAAGCTTTAATATTATTTAATAGCCTATACACTTGATATGAAAGCGTTAATTTCAATTGATTATACAAATGATTTTGTTGCTGATAATGGAGCTTTAACTACAGGCCTAGCTGGTCAAAAAATTGAAGCGGAAATGCTAAACTTAGCAGAATCATTTATAAAAAATAATAATTTTATCGTTTTTGCTATCGATTCTCATGACCCTTCTGATAGATTTCACCCTGAATATTCTCTTTTTCCGCCTCATAATATAATTGGTACTTTAGGACAACAATTATTTGGTAGTTTAGATAACCTTTATCAAAAATATAAAAATACTAATCATATCTATTGGATAAATAAGCGCCACTATTCAGCTTTTTGTGGGACAGATCTTGATTTACGATTACGCGAAAGATGCATCAGTGAAATCCATTTGACAGGAGTTTGTACTGATATTTGCATATTGCACACAGCAGTAGATGCCTATAATTTAGGGTATAAAATATTTATTCATAAAAAGGCAGTAGCCAGCTTTGATCCAATCGGTCATCAATGGGCTTTAAATCATTTTAAAAATACATTAGGGGCAACGATACTTTAAAAATATTTTAAATAAATTAAGGAGTAATAATGAAAGTTTTACGAGATTATAAAGTGCATTTACTTGCACTAGTCGTTGTTTTGGCATGTGAGTTTATCGGTAAGCAGTCTATTTGGATTATCGCCGTGTATCCGATGTTATACGCCATGATCATCGGTGGAGTAATAAGTATTCCCAAATTAAAAATATTAAAACTAAAAAATATGAATAATGCCAGCGCCATCATGATTGTAACTTTGATGTTACTTATTGCCAAGCTTGGCGTTTCTGTCGGTCCTAAGATTGATATGATTCTAAAAGATGCTAAGTTAGCATTAATTTTTCAGGAATTAGGTCATTTTGCTGGTACGATTTTATTGGGTTTGCCACTAGCAATGATATTAGGCATGAAACGGGAAGCTGTAGGTGCAACTTATTCTGTTGCTCGCGAACCGAATATAGCAATTGTTGCAGATAAATATGGATTGGATTCCGCTGAAGGTCGAGGCGTTATGGCGATGTATGTTTGTGGCACACTTTATGGTGCTATTTGGATGAGTATACTAGCCAGTGTGATGGCAAAACTAGATATTCTCCATCCTTATGCTTTAGCCATGGGAGCTGGGGTTGGAAGTGGTAGTATGATGGCGGCATCACTTGCTCCAATAAGTGACCTTTATCCAGAAATGGCTAGTGAAATCAAAGCCTATGCAACAACAGCAAACTTAATGTCGAGTGTTGTTGGTATTTATATTTATACATTATTTTCACTACCGTTTGCCTCTTTCTTATATAACATCTTTTCCCGTTTACGACGTAATAAAGAAGGAGCGCTATAATGAAAAGTTTAGAAACAATATTTTTACTGATCTTAGTTGCCATTATTATGGCTGCTGGTAATACAGTAGGTTACAAAATTGATTTTATGCTGTCATTAGAAGCGTTATCAATTTTAGTTGTTATATCAATTGTTGGTTATTTTGTTGGCAAAATTCCAGTATTAAACAAATTTCCAGTTATTTTATGGGTATCAGTTGTAGCCGCAGTGGCTTCATCACCTATTTTCCCTTTTCATGAACAAGTTGTTTCACTTACTGACAAGGTTTCTTTATTAGCGGTTTGTACCCCAGTGCTTGCTTATGCTGGATTGGCTATTGGTAAAGATTTAGCATTATTTAAAAGTATCTCATGGCGAATTATTCCTGTTTCATTAGCGGTATTTTCAGGCACTTTTATTTTGGCAGCAATCATTGCTCAAATCACCTTGCATTGGGAAGGTGTTATCTAATTTGCACTAGGATTTAATTTATGACAAAAGAAGAACTTAAAAAAAAGGTTTGTAGTGCAATTGCAAACCGTAAAGCCGATATTAAGGCGATTGCTGAATCAATTTGGGTAGAACCTGAACTTGGTTATAAAGAACACAAAACAGCTCAAAAAGTTGAGCAAACTTTTGAAAAACTAGGTATTCCATTTAAAAATAAATTAGCAATAACAGGAGTAAAAGGTCGCCTAAAAGGAGGAAAAGGTAGTAAATATAGCATTGCCGTTATCGGCGAGCTTGATGCTATTATTTGTGCAGATCACCCTGCTGCTGACGAAACATCTGGTGCTGCGCACTGCTGTGGACATAATGCTCAAATTGCAAATATGATGGCAGTAACGATGGGATTAATTGATTCAGGGGCTATGCAATTTTTAGCTGGCGATGTCGTACCATTTGCTGTTCCAGCTGAAGAATATGTTGAAATCACTTATCGAAATCGCTTAATAGAAGAAGGTAAAATCAAATATATTGGTGGCAAACCAGAGTTAATTTCACGTGGCGAGTTTGACGATATTGATATGGCATTACAAATACATTTAACTAGTGTACCTAATGAACGTCAAAATGGTTTTATCGAAATATCAACAACTAGCAATGGTTTTATCGGAAAATTAATTAAATATAAAGGTGAGGCAGCACATGCTGCTGCAGCGCCTCATGCTGGCGTCAATGCCTTAAATGCTGCGATGATGGGAATGATGGGGGTGCATGCTATTCGTGAAACATTTCAAGAAAAAGACTACATTAGATTCCATCCAATTATTACCCAAGGTGGTGATTTAGTAAATGTAGTTCCAAGCGATGTCAGAATGGAAAGCTATGTGCGCGCAGGCAATGTGCCTGCCATGATTGATGCCAATGAACGAATAAATCAAGCATTAAAAGCTGGAGCAATGGCTGTTGGGGCAACGTGTGAAATTAAAGATCTACCAGGTTATTTACCTTTGCAAAACAATCCAACACTTAATGACTTTTTACAAAGTAATGCACAAGATCTAATTGGTGCTGATAATGTTTGGATTGCGCCTCATATGACAGGTAGTACGGATACTGGAGATTTATCTCACATTATGCCTGTTAGCCACCCATGGATTGGTTCAGTTCGAGGTGTTTTACATGGTAAAGATTATACGGTATTTGATGAAGAAATGGCTTACATCCGCCCTGCACAAATGATGGCATGTACAATTATTGATTTACTTTATGATGATGCCAAACCTGCACAGAAACTGATGTCAGAATATAAACCACTAATGACCAAAGAGGAATATTTAACCTTTCTATCTGGCTTTGACAAATAATCTTAATAGCTTGGCACATTGTTGTGCCAAGTTTCTGTTATAATGCTTCTTCATAATTAACCACAATAATAATCGCACAATATGCTAGAACTTACTGATCAAGAATTGTTTCGTTATGATAGACAAATCACATTGCGTGATTTCGATATTGATAAACAGCAAATATTGAAAAACAGTTCAGCACTGATCATTGGTTTAGGCGGACTTGGTTGCGCTGCATCACTCTATTTAGCGGCATCAGGTTTAGGCAAATTAACGTTAGTTGATTTTGACACCATATCAAAATCCAACTTAAATCGACAAATCTTATATACCGAAAGCTTTATTAATCAATACAAAGTCGAGGTGGCAAAAGAGGCCTTAACCAATATAAATGCCAATACGTTAATTGAAACAGTAAATCAGCGACTTGATGATAATAAGCTTATTTCACTTATTAAACAACATGATATTGTCATAGACTGTACGGATAACCTAGTGACACGAGAGCAAATTAACCGCTGTTGCTTTCAAGTAAAAAAAACGTTAGTTTCTGGAGCGGCAATCCGTATGGAGGGGTTATTAAGTGTATTTACATACCAACCTAATGAACCCTGTTATCACTGTTTAAGTCGCTTATTTGGTAAAGATCAACTCACTTGTGTTGAGACCGGCGTCATGGCTCCGCTTGTTGGAATGTTTGGTTCCATGCAAGCCTTAGAAGCGATAAAAGTGTTAACTCAATATGGAAAACCATTAATTGGTCGTGTATTAATGATTGATACAATGACAATGGAGTTTAGCCAAGTTAAATTTACCAAACAACCTAATTGTCCCGTTTGTGGTAGTGGTAATACCAATCAGGTTTCTCAATGAAAATTAATCGAATTATTTTAGCTCCTATGGAGGGAGTACTTGATTATCAAGTCAGGCAACTTTTAACTGAAATTAACCAATTTGATTATTGTGTTACAGAATTTATCAGAGTGACCCATCACAAATTATCAAATAGGACTTTCTATCGCCTATGTCCTGAACTTTACAATAATGGAAAAACCGAATCTGGCACGCCAGTTCGTGTCCAAATTTTAGGACAGTCACCAGAGTGGATGGCTGAAAATGCTATTAAAGCTATCGAATTAGGTTCTTATGGTATAGATATCAATTTTGGTTGCCCAGCCAAAACTGTAGTTGGCAGCCACGGTGGCGCTTATTTATTACAATATCCAGAGCAGATATTTAATATTGTCAGCCAGGTACGACAAGCTATAGGTACAACAAATAAATTATCAGTCAAAATTCGCTTAGGTTGGGATAATAAATCGCATTGTCACGAAATTGCCAACGCAATTGAACTTGCTGGAGCCAATGAAATAGCAATTCACGGAAGGACCAAAGAAGACGGCTATAAAACCGAAAAAATAGATTGGCAAACAATAGGCCAAATCAAACAGCACTTAAAAATTCCTGTTATTGCTAATGGTGAAATTTTCTCTATTGCAGATGCAAAAAATTGCATAAGCCAAAGCCAAACTAATGACATTATGCTAGGGCGCGGTATTTTAACTATTCCAAACCTAGCTAATATGATACGAACTGAGCAATCAGCATTAAATTGGCAACAAGTGATGGAAATTTTAATTCACTATGCAACATCATCTATTGATAATGCTAAACCGCTTTATCACTCTGCTCGCATCAAACAATGGCTTGCTTACTTAAAACAGCACTATGTTCAAGCGTCAGAAGTCTTACAAAACATTAGAACACTCAAATCACAACAAGAAATTTGTCAATTTTTAACAAATGACAATAAAAATAATACATAAATGTCGTGGCTATTTATCCAACAGCTAAATAAGGTACATTACATATTACCAATAAAATATAATCTATTTAGCTGATATTAAAAGATTAATTAATGTTAATCAGAAAAGGTTATATGTGGTTCTACTTTTCCATAAAAAACGTTCAGGTAGAGCATTGATTTTATTTAATTTTTTTACTTTTAAAGAAAAATCAATCATTTATTCAATATTAGACAGAGCCTGATTAGGCATTTCACAAGTATTGATAAAAAGTATAATATATAGCACTATTTAAATTATCGAAAAACCAATTCAACCATAAAGATAACATCATGCAAAAGTTTAATGTCAAAACCTTTCAGGGGTTAATTCTTACGTTACAAGACTACTGGGCTAATCAGGGATGCACTGTGATTCAGCCTTTGGATATGGAAGTCGGTGCGGGAACGTCTCACCCGATGACTTGCCTACGAGCGCTTGGGCCAGAACCTATTAATGCAGCTTATGTTCAACCATCTCGCCGCCCAACCGATGGCCGCTATGGCGAGAATCCAAACAGGCTTCAGCATTATTATCAATTTCAAGTTATCTTAAAACCTTCTCCTGATAATATTCAAGAGCTTTATTTAGGTTCGTTAAAACAATTAGGTCTTGATCCAACTGTTAATGATATCCGTTTTGTTGAAGATAATTGGGAAAACCCAACCCTTGGTGCTTGGGGGCTTGGATGGGAAGTTTGGTTAAATGGTATGGAAGTAACCCAATTTACTTATTTTCAACAAATTGGTGGGCTTGAATGTAAACCAGTTACTGGTGAAATCACTTATGGACTTGAGCGCTTAGCAATGTATATTCAAGGCGTGGATAGTGTTTATGATTTGGTTTGGAGTGATGGAGCATTTGGTAAAACAACCTATGGTGATGTGTTTCATCAAAACGAGGTTGAGCAGTCCACTTATAATTTTGAATACGCCAATGTTGAATTTTTATTTTATTGTTTTGAACAACACGAAAAAGAAGCCAAGTTTTTGCTTGAGTTAGAAAAACCACTACCACTACCTGCTTATGAACGCATCTTAAAAGCGGCCCACTGTTTTAATTTACTTGATGCTCGTAAAGCGATTTCAGTAACTGAGCGACAACGTTATATTTTGCGCATCAGAACATTAACCAAAATGGTGGCGGAAGCCTATTACGCATCTCGCGAAGCACTTGGCTTCCCTATGTGCCAAAATTCACAATCGAACGAAAGTGCATCAAAGTAGGAATTAGAAGATTATGCAAAAAACATTTTTAGTGGAAATTGGTACCGAAGAGTTACCACCCAAATCACTCCGCACGTTAGCAGAAAGCTTTGCGGCTAATTTTATACAACAGCTTGATAATGCCAATTTGGAACATGGTGAAGTGCTTTGGTATGCATCGCCTCGCCGTTTAGCATTAAAAGTTTTAAATTTGAATGATACGCAACCCGATAGCCAAATTGTTAAACGTGGTCCTGCGGTCAGCGCAGCCTTTGATGCCAATGGCAATGCAACTAAAGCTGCTGAGGGTTGGGCTCGTGGTTGTGGTATTACAGTTGATCAGGCTGAGCGTATACAAACTGATAAAGGTGAATGGCTTTCTTATACTCAAAATCAAAAAGGTCAGCCAGTTGTTAATTTGTTATGTGATATGGTTAAAACCGCATTAAGCAAATTACCTATCCCTAAACCAATGCATTGGGCGGCTCGCCAAGTTGAATTTATTCGTCCATGTCATACTGTTACCATGTTGTATGGTGATGAGCTTGTGCCTGGTACGATTTTAGAGATTAAATCAGATCGTATTATTCGTGGCCATCGTTTTATGGGTGAGCAAGAGTTCACTATTGATAATGCAGACCAGTATCCTGAAATTTTGGAACAACGTGGTAAGGTAATTGCTGACTACGATAAACGTAAATCTATTATTAAACAACAAGCTGAAGAAGAAGCTGCAAAATTAAATGGTAAAGCAGATTTAACAGATAATTTGCTTGAAGAAGTTTCCTCTCTAGTTGAATGGCCTGTTGTGTTAACTGCTAAATTTGAGGAGCGATTTTTAGAGGTTCCTGCTGAATCATTGGTTTATACCATGAAAGGCGATCAAAAATACTTTCCTGTTTATGACAAACAAGGCAAATTATTACCAAACTTTATTTTTGTGGCTAATATTGAGTCAAAAGATCCCCAAGTTGTAATTTCAGGTAATGAGAAAGTGGTTCGCCCTCGCCTTGCCGATGCTGAATTCTTTTATCAAACTGATTTAAAACAACGTTTAGAAGACCGTTTGCCTCGTCTTGAAACAGTTTTATTTCAACAACAGCTTGGAACAGTTAAGGATAAAGCAATTCGCATTGAATCGTTATCTGGCTTTATTGCCGATAAAATTGGGGCTGATGTTGAGCAAGCCAAACGAGCGGGCAAATTAACAAAATGCGATTTAGTGACTAATACTGTTTTTGAATTCCCTGAAACACAAGGTATTATGGGACGTTATTTGGCCCTTAAAGATGGCGAAAGTATTGAAGTTGCAACCGCCATTGAAGAACAATATAAACCGCGTTTTGCTGGTGATGAATTACCAAGTACTGCTGTTTCTTGTTCAGTTTCTATCGCTGAAAAATTGGATACTTTAGCCGGCATTTTTGGTATTGGTCAGCATCCTAAAGGTGATAAAGATCCTTTTGCATTGCGTCGCGCTGCTATTGGTGTTTTACGTATTATTGTTGAAAAGGCACTGCCTTTAGATCTAGTTGAATTAGCCAATTATGCCGCATCATTATATGGCGATAAGCTTAATAATAAAAACGTAGTTGACGATATTGTTAATTTTATGCAGGGTCGTTTCCGAGCTTGGTATCAAGAACAAGGCTTTGCAATTGATACGATTCAAGCAGTTTTAGCACTGAATCCAACTAAACCCGCTGATTTTGATGCACGCGTTAAGGCAGTCACTCACTTTAGAACCTTGCCCGAAGCCTCGTCATTAGCCGAAGCTAATAAGCGTGTGTCAAATATTTTATCTAAAATTGAGGTTACTATTCCTGAGCAGATCAATGCAGCCTTGCTAGAGACAGGCGCAGAAGGTGAATTAGCTAAAAAATTGGCGATTTTAACCGATAAACTTTCACCGTATTTTAGTGAAAGCCGTTATCAAGATGCGTTAATTGAATTATCGTCATTAAAAGAGGCAGTGAATGCGTTTTTTGATTCTGTCATGGTTATGGTTGACAATGAAGGGATTAGGCTTAATCGATTAGCACTTTTGAAAAAGCTACAAAATTTATTCTTAAAAGTTGCGGATATTTCATTATTGCAAGCTTAATTTACGAATTTAATCATTCAAAAATAATAGTGGTAACTAAATCAGTTACCACATATAAGGAACTTACATAGAAATGCAAAAAAAAATCTCTTTTTCTTTAGTTTTTATACAAACATGCAATTTTATTCGTAATCGCATTACGCAATTTGTTCTTGTTAGTCTAACGCTAGCTTTAATTCATGCGTTTTTTAATTCTTTCTTTGACAAACAAAATCTAGCTGAACAAATCTATTTTTCACAAAATTTAACTAACTATGTTTTATTCGTGATGTTGACATTATTAATTAGCATTATTTTAAAAGCAATTAGTATAGCAACTATTTCTAACCTTTATATCAGCGATAAACTTAATTTAAATCTATTACTGTCTAAAGCGTTATCAAATACATTAAAAATTATTCTTTTTTATCTTATCATTGGAGTCTTTATATTTTTAGTCTCATTTATGTTATCTATAGTACTTATTAGTTTAAATTTGCTTTTACCTAAAGAACTTATTTTTATATTAATTTTTTTAGTACTACTGATTCCAATTCTAATTTTAATTATCTTTTGTAACTTCTTTTTTGCTTCGCTGGTTGAACCTGGTCAAAACAATATTCTTGACTCACTTTCATTAAGCATTCAGTCATCAAAAACCCAGTGGCGCTCAGCTATTTTGATGGTATTAATCTTCCTAGCATTCGTGATGGTTTTTACTCAATTAGCTATTGCGTTCGATAGTGACAATTTTGTCCTTGATACCATCTTCTCTTTCTGTAGTATCTTTTTTGATATTTTTGTTACTAGCTTTTTCTATCGTCTTTATACGCTAGCAAATAGTGCCTCTAACTCAGCAGCACCGTCTACTAGCAATGATGATAAAAATAAAGAAGACCACTAATTAATTCTTTAATTGTTATTCATTTCCTTACCAACTCTATTTTGGTAAGGATATCGCTTACCATATACTATTTTGATTTAACTAAATCTATTGGATAAAAGCTATGACTCCAGCAATTGATTTACTTAAAAAGCTAAAAATCAAATTTAATATCCACCAATATAAACACGATCCCAACCAAACTAACTACGGGCAAGAAGCGGTTAATAAACTTGATCCCAGTTTGAATGTTACAGCTACACAGGTATTTAAAACCTTGATTGTAAGTTTAAACGGTAATAATAAGACGTTAGCGGTTTGTGTATTGCCCGTCGATAGACATTTGGATCTTAAAAAAGTCGCAAAAGCACTAAAATGTAAAAAAATAGATTTAGCTGATCCTAATTTAGCTCAAAAGGTAACAGGTTATTTGGTGGGAGGAATTAGTCCACTCGGTCAAAAACAGCAACTACCCACACTCATTGATTTAAGTGCAAGTGAGCACACAACAATGTTTATATCAGGCGGGCGAAGAGGATTAGAAATTGAAATTGCGCCTCAAGATTTGATTGATATATTACAAGCGAAATGGGTTGAAATAACCACTTAAAATTATTAGTAATATAATTTTAATTTGGTTCTAATACTACTTATAAACAAGAAAAAGCGAAAGCAATTTGCCTTAAAATAATGTATTTTTATTGAGTTGATAAGGTCATAAGACTATACCCTATGACCTAATACTTCTATCAATCAAGTTGACAGTAAGAAAAAGCAACTTATTTGATTGCCTCTTTTAAAGTTTTACCTGATACGAATGCTGGTACTTTACTTGCTGCAATTTTAATTTCTTTACCAGTTTTTGGATTACGACCAGTACGAGCTTTACGAGAATTAACTTTAAATGTACCAAAACCAACTAATTGAACTGGCTCACCAGCTTTCAATGATTCAGTAATAGCGGCTAATGTAGCTTCCAACGCCGTTTTTGCAGCTACTTTGGTAATATCAGCTTTGCTAGCAATAGCGTCGACAAGTTCTGTTTTATTCATGGGTATATCCTTACATATTATTTTATTGTTAAAGTTAACATTATAAACGAAGCTAAAACTTAATATTTTAGCGTCGTTACTGTAAACGTTGCTTAGATTACATTGCTGTTAAATGTAGTCTATATTTGTCCAATATTAAAGAAAAATTTAATAAAAATTTTAAAAATTACACTTTAAACGCCTTGATAGCTCAAAAAAACACCAATATTACTAGTTCCCGCTGCTCGAATTTCATCTTTCAAGCCTTTTATCAACTCATTCATTTCATTATTTTCTTCGCGTAGCAATCGAAATATTTCCCACTGCAAATCAAATTCATCAATAACACTAGGCAAAGTTTGTTGTTCATCTTCTGAAAGAGTAACATTTGTTTTGGTCATTTCAAATTCAGCAACTGTAGTTGCTGATATACTACTGACTTTAGCGATATGTTCAGCGATTTCACCACTCAAGTAAGAGTGTAAGACCTCGCCAAGTGCATGACAAGCATCGATGGCTGGATAAACCATATAAGGACTATCATCAGTTACAGTTGGAATAATGAGTTCTAATTTCTCAAGCTGTAAATCAAAATTAATTTTTACATCTTCAACTAATAGCGATTCCCAAACTAAATCCAGTATTTTTTTGTAATTTTTAGCATCATCTTCATTTTGTTGTTGATGACAATAAAAAACAAAGTTGGGATACATTCGTTCACATAAGCAGACCATAAATAGACGTTGTTTCCATTGTGGTAACTTTTCTAGCCTTAATTGAACAGGATTTTTAATCATGATGAAACCTTTTTGATAGTCGATGTACCGCTTCAATCAAATGCTGTACATTATCTACAGGGATATCTTGGTGAATACCATGCCCTAAATTAAAAACATGCCCATTGTGATAGCCATATTCATTAAGAACGGCCTCTACATTGGATTCAATTGTTTGCTTTCCTGCATATAAAACGGAAGGATCTAAATTCCCTTGTACTGCTATTTTCCCTTTTTGAGCAATCTGGCTTAAATTTACAGTCCAATCCACTCCCACCGCATCACAACCTGTATTAATAATACGATCAAGCCATATTCCTCCTCCTTTAGTAAATAAAGTAACAGGAATGTACGAGGTTATATCTTGACTTTTTTTACCTTGTTTTAATTGCGATAAGATCTGTTGCATATAGTCAAGTGAAAATGTTTGATAGCTTTGATGACTTAATACGCCGCCCCAAGTATCAAAAATCATAATCGATTGTGCTCCCGCTTGAATTTGTGCATTTAAATATAATGCGATACTGTTTGCAAGTTTTTCAAGTAGTTGATGCAATGCTTTGGGCTCACTATAAAGCATCTTTTTAATTTTGGTGAATGCTTTGCTACTGCCTCCTTCAATCATGTAGGTGGCTAGTGTCCATGGGCTTCCCGAAAAACCAATTAGTGGAACTTTACCATTGAGTTCTTTTTTTGTTAATCGAATCGCATCCATCACATATTTAAGTGATTGCTCTGGATCTGGGATGGGTAATTGTTCAATATCTGATATGCAAGATATCGATTTTTTAAATTTAGGTCCTTCACCCGATTCAAAATATAGGCCAAGCCCCATAGCATCAGGGATTGTTAAAATATCAGAGAAAATAATAGCAGCATCAAGCTCAAATCGTTGTAATGGTTGTAAGGTGACCTCACAAGCTAATTCTGGCGTTTGACACATCGTCATAAAATCACCCGCTTTTGATCTTAATTGACGATACTCAGGTAAATAACGACCAGCCTGTCGCATCATCCAAACTGGTGTATAGTCTACAGGCAAACATTGTAAAGCTCGTAAATAACGATCATTTTTTAATTGGCTCATATCTTCAGCTCTTTAAATATAGACTTTATTTTGTTAAAAAGTTTCAGGTAAGTATGTGTTTCAGTATAAAAATCACTTAATTTATCTATTATTTGTGATCTAAATCCTGAGGCTATGATAATGTTTGTTGTGCATAACGAATCAAGGTTTCAGAGATATTTTGCATTACACTACTTTCAGGAGCAAAACGATGCCAATATAGCATACGTCTTTGATATAACCCATCAGTTAAGTTAATTAACTCACCATTTTTTAATTCTTGCTCAACTTGCAACTTTGGTAACATACAGCAGGCCGAACCTTGTTTAGCTAATTGCACAAAAGCTTCAGATGAACTAGTGATATGGCAAATTACACTACCTGGCGTAAGGTTAAAGTTTTCTTGTAAGAAGGCCTGATGCATATCATCTAAATGATCGAATGCAACAGCAGGCGCTTTTAATAAAGATGATCGAGTTACCCCAGTTGGAAAGTACTTTTTAGCAAAATCAGGTGAAGCCACAAAAATATAGTCTAAAGCACCTAATAAATCAGACAAGCAACCTGGTAAAGGATTAGCTTGAATGCTAATCGCACCAACTACTGTCCCTAAACGCAATAATTCTAACGTATGTTCTTCATCTTTGACTTGAATATCAAAACGTAAGATATTTTTATCTAAAACTGGTTTTAACGCAGGTAAAAACCAAGTTGCTAAAGAATCAGCATTAATCGCAATAGATAACGACAACGGTGTGGCATTTTGCTCGTTATCACCTAACCATTGCTGTTCTAATAATTCAACTTGATGTAATAAGCCAAGCAGGTGCTCACCTTGTTTGGTTGCTTTCGGAGGAATGGTCCTAACTAGCAGTTGTTGACCAAAAAAGCTTTCTAATTGTTTGATACGTTGCGAAACCGCAGGTTGTGTAATACACAATTTATCAGCAGCTCTTTCAAATCCTCGTTCCTTTATCACCGCATCTAATGCTTGTAACGCTCTATAATCTGGACGCTTCATAATCTCTTTATTAATGATTTAATCATTGCTCAAATATTAAATCTACTTTAATATCGTAATAAGTTTTAAACATATCACAAAGTTGATTTAATTCTTAAAATCCTAATGATTTTTGCTTTCTAATTGGGTACTATGCCATATCTTCAACAATTTTGCTTTCAAAATTTTATTTTTTTAAGAAAAATTATCCTCAAAATAGGGGGTTCTTATGACACAAGACGAGTTAAAAAAAGCCGTAGGCTGGTCAGCCTTAAAATTTATCAAACCCGATTCTTTTATTGGTGTAGGAACAGGCTCCACCGCATCCCATTTTATTGATGCATTAGCTACAATAAAAGATCAAATCAAAGGCACTGTATCTAGTTCGGAAGCATCCACCCAAAAATTAAAAAGCTATGGTATTCCTGTTCTCGATTGTAATGAAGTCGATTATTTGGATGTCTATGTCGATGGTGCAGATGAAATTAATCACCAGTTGCAAATGATTAAAGGTGGTGGCGCAGCTTTAACGCGCGAAAAAATTGTTTCAGCCATTGCTAAACAATTTATTTGTATTGTTGATGAATCAAAAGTTGTTGATGTATTAGGTAAATTCCCATTACCGGTTGAAGTGATCCCAATGGCACGTTCCTATGTTGCTCGTGAGTTATATAAGCTGGGCGGTAAACCAATATATCGTCAAGGCGTTATAACTGATAATGGTAATGTGATTTTAGATGTTCATGATCTTGTCATTGCCAAACCAATGGAGCTTGAAAACCGAATTAATAGCATTTCAGGTGTGGTTACTGTTGGATTATTTGCCAATAAAGGCGCTGATATTGCGCTTGTTGGATGCAGTACGGGTGTAAAAGAGCTGAGATAAAATCATTTACAACAATAAAGTTAATAATGGTATTTAATTATAAGTACCAATTTGTATGCTGAAGGAAAGAGAGGAAATAATGGTTATTCAAACTTTAACCAAAGATGAAAATAAGTTTTTATTACTTGAGGGAGTTCATCCTAGCGCAATTGAAATATTAAAATCCGCCGGCTTTACCAATATTGAATATCATAAAAGCGCATTATCGCCTGAAGAACTTAAGCAAGCTCTGAAAGATGTCCGGTTTATTGGGATCCGGTCAAGAACACAATTAACTAAGGACATTATCGATTCTGCACCTAAACTTGCTGGCATTGGCTGTTTTTGTATAGGTACCAACCAAGTTGATCTTGATGCAGCGACAGTAAAAGGGATTCCTGTTTTTAATGCACCATTTTCAAATACGCGATCTGTAGCAGAACTAGTATTAGCCGAAGCAATATTATTACTTCGTCGAGTACCAGATGCAAATGCTAAAGCACACCGAGGAAAATGGAATAAGATTGCGACAGGTTCACACGAAGCTCGTGGTAAAAATTTGGGTATTATTGGTTATGGGCATATTGGTAGCCAACTAAGTATTTTGGCTGAATCGTTAGGGATGAATGTTTATTTTTATGATATTGAAACAAAACTACCTTTAGGTAATGCTAAACAAGTTTCAACAATGAAAGAATTACTAGCAATAAGCGATATTGTTTCAATGCATGTGCCAGAAAATCCAACAACCATCAAAATGATTAGTGATAACGAAATTGATGCAATGAAACAAGACGCAATTTTAATCAATGCTTCACGCGGTAAAGTTATCGATCTTGAGGCTTTAACTAAAGCTTTGAAAGCCAATAAACTCAGTGGGGCAGCTATTGATGTTTTTCCAACAGAACCTGCTAGTAACAACGACCCTTTTGAATCTCCATTATGTCAATTTGATAATGTAATTATTACTCCGCATATCGGTGGTTCAACTAGCGAAGCACAAGAAAATATTGGGATTGAGGTCGCAAGTAAACTAGCTAAATATTCTGATACTGGTGCAACACTTTCAGCAGTTAATTTTCCTGAAGCCTCTTTACCTATTCCAGCTAAAGGCTCTAGTCGTTTTATTAATATTCATCGTAACCAACCTGGTGTTCTAACTGCTATCAATACGTTATTCGCTGAACAAGGGCTTAATATTTCAGCACAATATTTACAAACTGATCCTCAGATTGGTTATGTTGTTATTGATATCGATAGAGTTAAACAAAGTAAGGCTGAAGAGTTGTTATCTAAACTGAAAAACGTGCCAGGAACAATTCGTGCTAGATTGTTATTTTAAGGTGATAAGTCGGTACGCTTGTTAGCCACTCAGCTTTAGCGGGTTTTTAATTTTGAGTAAATTAAATTTGTTTTGTTAATAATTTGCATCACTCAAATAGATTCCCGCTAATGCAACATTTAAACAATGCTATTTTTTATTCTTTATCAATTACGTCTACTTTAATGACTTTGATGCCTCGTTGTATGAGTGCTTCATAATATTTGTCATCTAATTTATTGTCGGTGATGATGGTATCAACAGCATTTAAGTCACACACAACATTAGGACTACGCCTGCCAAACTTGGTTGAGTCAGCTAATAATATTAATTTTGCCGCAGCTTTACTCATGGCAACACTGCCGTGATAGCTTTCATTAAATGTTGTCACGCCCCCTACTAAATCAATCCCATCGGCCCCCATAAATAGTTTATCAAAAGTGTAAGATTCAAATATGGCCGCAGTTGATGCACTGTTACTGTGAAAAGAGGCCGATTTACGGCGAAAAGTGCCACCTGATAAGATAATAGTATGATCATTATTATGTGCAACAAGTTCATTTACAATGTGTAAGCTGTTAGTCATAATAGTCAAATTATTGAAACTTGTCAGTATAGGAATCATCTGAGCAACAGTACTTCCAGAGTCAAAAATAATTGAGTCACCTTCGTGGATCAATTTAACTGCTTCGCATGCAATTGATTTTTTAGATGCAATGTTGATATAAGTTTTATGATCAATAGCTCTATCACCAATTTCACGGTTTAACATGGCGCCGCCGTAAGTACGTAAAACTAGACCACTTTGGCTGAGTTGAGTGAGATCTTTACGAATTGTAGTTCCAGTCGTTTTGAAATACTCAACTAATTCATCAATACTAACTTGCCCATTATTTTGCAGGTATTCTAAAATAGCTGTTTGTCGTTGCCTTACTTTCATATTATGATTCCATCATTATTAGTATATAGGAAATTTTATTTTGCAAACCATTATACTTTATAATGAAAGAAATTACTTTTCAAAATAAAAGATAATTATTAATTTTTTGCTGTTAAGGCAACAATCAACGCACTTTGTGATATTACGTCGTTTGGAAATATTTTTTCAGGGATTATTTCTGATACAGATAAGCCATGGAGCTGGGAAATAGATTTAGGCAATGCAAATACCGTGATCCCTTTCATTATGATAGAATCAATCACAACTTTATTTTCATCTAATGAAATTGCGATTAATACTCTTGGTCTAAATCGTTTACTTTTACTACGACCAACACCTAAGTAGCAACCTTTTTTTAAAGCTAGAAACGCTTTATTGAAACGACGAATTTGAAACCAACTAAAAATAATTTGAATACACCAAGCAATAAGCGCTATAGCAACTAGAGTAGTCGTCATATTTAATATTTTTCCATTTTTTTAAGCTAGAATAAAAAGTGCGATAAGTTTAAATTAACTTTCGCACTTTATTTTAACTAGAACATCACTTGTCCACCAGTAATGTTGATTGATTGCCCTGTGCAATATGATGCTTTATCACTTGCATAAAATAGCAATACGTCAAGTACATCTTGATAATCACAACCTCGTTTTAAGGGAACTTTATCAATATAAACTTGTTCCACTTGGTTTTCAGGAATACCTAATTTTTTAGCATACTGTGGTATTAACGATTGGAACATAGGGGATTTTAATAAGTTACCTAACATTAATGAGTTTACAGTAATACCACAATCAGCAAGATCTAGGGCAAGTGATTGTGTTAACCCTACCCCACCAAATTTGGCTGCGCTGTATCCTGAATTATGTTTGCTACCCACTTTTCCAGATTTCGAATTGATTTGGATAATACGACCAGCGGTATTATGTTTTACCATTAATTTTGCAAATTCACGCGCACATAAGAAATAACCAGTTAAGTTGACATCAACCGATAATTGAAAATCACTTAATGCAAAACTGGTAATTGGAGCTGCACGTGCAATTCCTGCACTGTAGACTAATAAGTCAGCATGTTTAAATGTAGCTTCAACGTCTTGTGCTAACTTGATGACACTATCTTCTTTGGTTGCATCAACAACAAAGCCTTTTGCCGTGCCAGCGCCATGTTTTTGATTTATTTCATCTGCAACTTTGTTTGCATTAGCGGCATTCAAATCTGCAACGGCAACTTTGTATCCAGCATCAGCGATACCTTTACATAAGAATTCACCAAGAGTTTGTCCGCCACCTATAACAACTGCTACTTGTTTCATTTTTTATGTTCCTTAATCATTTACAATTCTAATTTCATCACCCACAAAAAGCTGACTTGGAGTTTCACCTTCTATATGAATGGTTCCTGGTAATTCGGCTTGATTATTACTATCAAATTTTAATGTGATATGACCTAATTCACGGAAATTAACGCTAGCAACATCACCCACCGCGGTAATTTTGTAACTCTGTTTACCTAGATAAATGGTCTGCCCAACTTGTAAATCTTGTTTTAAATCATCATGACTATGCACAAAACAATAATCCGCTAAATCTGCTGGTGCTCCAGTTTTAAACAGGATTAACATACCATCAGTTAATGCATCTTGAGCAAACTCACCAATTTGACTAATTTTTGATTGATAGATAATATTTGACATCATTAACCTTCTTATTTCTTGCTTTCACTTAATCCAAGCTTTTTATTTTTAACGTTAGTTTAAAATGGGATGGAACCATCCCATTTTTTAGACAATCTATTGATAGATAAATAACGATACCGCCCATGCAACTAATACTGTTGGCGCACCGGTTAAAAAGCGGCTAACTAACACCGATGGTACCCCTACTCGAACTGTATCTTGTTTAGCTTCAGCAAGTGATAAACCAACCGGAATAAAGTCGCATGCTGCTTGTGCATTAATGGCAAATAATGCTGGCAATGCTAAATGCGGTGGAATATTACCAAGTCCAATTTGAACACCAACTAATGTCCCAATAACTTGAGCAATAACCGCACCAGGACCTAAGAATGGGGAAAGTAATGGAAATGAACAAATTAAGGCTAAAATAACCAATCCAAGCGGATTGTTTGCCAGTGGTACTAGCCCATGCGCAATAAAGTTACCCAATCCAGATGCAATGATGATACCAATTAGTGCCGATACAAACGCCATAAAAGGAAGTATTGTTTTCAGTACAGTGTCAATTGTATCTCGGCCAGCTTGGAAGAAGACAGCAACGCCAGAACCCATACCGATACCAATTCTTGCTAACAAACCATCGCTTTGTTCAGTAATTTTTTTGCTGCTGTCATAATCTTTAAATTCAGACGATTTATCGTTTGTTGCTGGTTCGCTTACAACATTCCCTTCTTTTTCTATTAGTTTGATATTGTGAGGTTTTACCGCAGAAACATAAATATCTTCAACAATATATTGAGCCAGAGGGCCTGATTTACCTGTGGCATGAATATTGATAGTTGGTATACGATTTTTTGGATAAATTCCACAACGTAATGTTCCTCCACAATCAATCACAGCAACGCCAATTTCATCTTTAGGCGGCTCACCATCTTTAAAACCATCAATAGCTTCCCAACCAGTTAGATCAACTAAAATGTCAACTATGGCTGGACGAGTACCTGCTGCAATATAAACAATTTTTTTACCAGCAATAACTGGAAGTTCCAAAGGTCCACCCCAACCTGCTTCGCCTTTTTCAATGTGGATAAATTTTGCCATTTTTTATATTCCTTATTTTTATTATAGATGAACTTTTCTTTCTAACTTGATGCCCATTTTTCTTTCAAAAATGGCAGTACAAAAGTCAGTAATCCACCCCCTAAAGAAGTTAGTACCTAAACCAACAAGGAAATAACTCACAGCAAGAGGACCTAAAGGTAAATTTAGGGTAGTTAAACCAGCAGCTATTCCCAAATAAACAAAAAGTTCACCAGGGTTAACGTGTGGAAAGAGTCCATTCATTGAATGGCAACTATAAGATGAAGCTGCATAATAACTCGGTTTGTAAAACTCTGGCATAAAACGACCTAGGCTTAATGTCATTGGATTACAAAATACGAAAGTTCCGATAAGTGGTAATAATAGATATCGAGAAACAGGATTGCCCGCACAAGCTTGCGCTAAACGTTCAATACGTTCTTGCCCAATAAATTTAATCACTGCGTTCATCACAACGAGTAATGAAATTAATAATGGTAATATACTTGTTACCATACCCACAAATACCTTGCCGCCTTCTTGGAATAAACCAATAAACCATTCGGCACCAAATGAAATAGCATCAATCATATTGTCTCCTATTGAGTTAAATTTCGCATTAATGCTATCAACTTTGAAATATAAAAACTTTTAACTAAATCACATTTTGAAATATTTTCTTTTATTTTGAAAGATATTGTTTCATATAAATAAAAACAAGAAAGAAGAAAGAGATAAAAAAACCATAGGTTACTGAAATAGCAATGATAGTAAAAAATTAACGTTTTTTATTGGACATTAACATTAAGTTGGCGTAATTTTGTCAATACGGGTATTTATTATTCAATTTAAAGGAGAATATATCATGGCTAAAAGTACGGCTTCTGCTAAAAAACTACAACAATCAGCTATTTTGTTTCCTACTGATTTAGGACAAAAGGCATCAAAAGATATTTCTGGAGCAATGAATTCTGTTTTAGCAGATGTATTTGCTTTATATTTAAAAACTAAAAACTTTCATTGGCATGTTAGTGGTCCTCATTTCCGTGATTACCACTTAATGCTAGATGATCAAGGTGAAGAGCTATTTGCAATGACAGATCCGATTGCGGAACGTGTCCGTAAGTTAGGTGGCACAACTCTACGCTCAATTGGTCACATTGCTAAATTACAGAGTATTTCTGATAATGATGCAGATTTCGTTGAACCATCAGATATGCTTGCCGAGCTATGCCAAGATAATGTAAAACTAACAGAACGTATGCGTGTTGCACATGATATTTGTGATAAATACAATGATACCGCTACTGCCAGTTTAATTGAAGAGTGGATCGATCAAACAGAACAACGTGCATGGTTCTTATTTGAAGCAGGCCGAAAAGTCGACTCATCAGGACATTAACAAATACTATTAATTTAAGAGGTATTAAAAATACCTCTTATAAAAAAGTGGAGATTTAAGATGAGTAAAAAAATTGCTGTACTGGTAGGAAGTTTGCGCAAAGACTCTTATAACTTAAAAGTAGCAAAAGTTTTTCAAAAAATTGCACCACCATCACTTTCATTACAAATTATTCAAATTGGCGATTTACCTTTATATAATGAAGATATTGATAATGATACCCCTCCTGCCTCTTATACTCGTTTCCGCAAAGAAGTAGCCGATTGTCAGGGTGTTATTTTTGTGACACCAGAATATAATCGTGGAGTTCCTGCTGTTATCAAAAATGCAATAGATATTGGTTCTCGTCCTTATGGTAAGAGCATTTGGTCTAAAAAAGCCGCTGCAATTGTTTCCGTTTCACAAGGTGCAATTGGTGGGTTTGGCGCTAACCATCAACTTCGTCAATCATTAGTATTTCTTGATATGCCGACATTACAACAGCCTGAAGCTTATATTGGTAATGTAGCTTCTACTTTTGATGAAAGTGGTAATATTACTGAAAAAAGTAAAGAATTCTTAGCCCTTATTATTAATAGCTATGCAAGTTGGGTTGAAAAGTTAAGCTAATAACTCTTTATTTTAAGATTCACAGTCAATATAATTGACTGTGTTTTCTTAACAAGTAAGTTAACTATTTTTGCCATGCCTATATTTTTTCCTAATAGTGAACAAGAATTATTGCAACGAGCTCAGTTAGCAGCAGGTTATACTTTTGGCGAGATAGCACAATACTTAAACATACCTATACCGAATAATCTAAATAAACAAAAGGGTTGGGTAGGCAATCTTATTGAAACTTTTTTAGGAGCAAATGCTGGTAGTAAAGCTGAGCAAGATTTTGCTAATCTTGGTATAGAGCTTAAAACTATTCCTGTTGATAAACACGGTAAACCACTTGAAACAACCTTCGTTAGTGTCACACCATTAATGGCTAATCATGGTGTTATTTGGGAGACAAGCCATGTTAGATATAAACTTGCAAAAGTGCTTTGGATTCCGATAGAAGGTGAAAGAACTATTCCTCTCGCAGATAGAAAAGTTGGAAAACCTATTATGTGGACACCAACTAAAAAACAAGAGCAACAGCTCAAACAAGACTGGGAAGAGTTAATGGATATGATAGCACTAGGGCATGTTGAAAAAATTACTGCTCGATATGGTACTTATTTACAAATTAGGCCTAAAGCAGCCAATGGGCAAGCTCTTACGGAAGCAATTGGTGAAAATGGTGATATTATTTTAACTCGACCACGTGGGTTTTACTTAAAAAAAACATTTACAATGCAAATTTTAAATACTTTTGTAACATACTAATTCTAATTACTTTTTATAGCTGGCGTTAATATCCCATTATTTAATACCAGATTTATAATATTAGAAATTTTAGTCGCTCCCAACCTTATTTAAATATAGGTCAAAGAATATCAAGCATTAAAATTTTAGAATTCCTTTGATAATTATAAAGTTTTTTCTTTTTAATCGGTAAATTATCAACTTCTGCAGGGTTAAAACCTTTTTCTCTAAACCAATGAATACTACGTGTAGTTAAAACAAATATTTTTTCGAGCCCTAACTGGATTGCTTTTTCTGTTAACTTTTCAATTAAGTCATCTCCTCGAGATGAATTGCGATAATCAGGATGAATAGCTACACAGGCCATTTCTCCCATTTTTTCTTCAGGATATGGGTAAAGCGCTGCACAACCAATTGTCATATTATCACGTTCAATAATGGTAAATTTATCGATCTCCATTTCTAACTGCTCACGTGAACGTTTAACCAAAATACCTTGTTCTTCAAGTGGGCGTATGAGTTCTAGAATTCCTCCAATATCGTTAATAGTTGCTAAACGCACTTGTTCAGAATGCTCCATCGCTACTTGTGTTCCAATCCCATCACGCGAAAATAATTCTTGTAAAATTGAGCCATCAACCAAATAACTTACCAAATGGCTTCGTCTGACCCCACTACGGCATGCTTTAGATGCTGCACGTAAAAAACGTGCTTCACTAGATAAAGGCTTACCTTGCTGCTCTTTTTTATTGACATAATTATCCGCATCAACAGGATAAAGGTCGGTAATAACACGACCGTTTTCATCTAGTACTCCTTGTTCAGCGCAAAAACTGATTAATTTATCCGCTTTTAAGCGAATAGCAACTTCGGTTGCGACATCCTCAGACGCTAAATTGAAACTTTCACCAGTAACCGAAACGCCAACAGGGCCTAGTAACACAATTGAGCCACGATCTAGTTGTTCAGCTATAGCCTCGTTGTTTATACGGCGGATTTTACCTGTATGACAATAATCAATCCCATCATCTACCCCTAAAGGTTGTGCAATCACAAAATTACCACTTACAACACTGATATGAGCTCCTTGTAATGGAGTATTATTTAAACTCATTGATAAACTTGCGGTAATATTGAGTTGTAATGAACCAGTAACTTGTTTAATGATGTCCAGTGTTGTTGCATCGGTAATACGCGTATTTTTATAATATTTAGGTGTGATATTATGATTTTTTAAAGATTCATCAATCTGATTGCGAGCACCATTAACAATAACAAGTTTAATACCAAGACTATAAAGTAAACCAATATCACTGATAATACTTGAATAATTATTACTTTTTAACACTGCGCCTGTGAGCAAAATTACAAATGTTTTACCATGATGTGCATTAATATAAGGTACTGAATGTCTTAAGCCATCAACTAACTCAGTTGTACGTTCTTTCATTTTAACAACCACCTCAAACTGAATACTTATTCACTTTTTATGTATTTTTATTTATTTTTGGTTTTATGGCAAGCAATATTTCAAGAATCTAATAAAAATCTTAAAATTTGCTATTAATAAAAGTTAATGGCTTAAGCTTAATGATTTTTGATTAAGTAATAATGGATTAACAAAATATTGAATTGTTAAATACGAAAATAAATTAAAATTTTTATGAGATGTTAATATCGAAAAAAAGCGTGCCATATTGGCATGCCCTCTAACATTATTATTCTTAATAATATATAAAATTATATTTTTGTTATATCAACTACCTTTTTAAAACGATAAAAG
>NZ_LZHB01000007.1:0-435 GCF_001690345.1 Gilliamella sp. Gris3-2 | reverse complement strand
CAATTTCACAAATAGTTTGAGTCTCAGGATTAACATAATTACAGTAAAGAATATATGAAATATAAAATAATTCTTCTATTGAAAGTTTCCTTTTTCTTCGAGGTAGGGAAATTTTATCAATCGTTAATCCCCATCCTGCATAAAAAGGAATTCCATAAACATATACGAGTTTACCACACATTAATGCCTCTAAACCTATCATATCATTATGTACATGAACCTCATCCATTTGAGTTACCAATTCAAATGGATGAACATTATGATGTTCAATATACTTTATAGTTAAATCCGCATCTAAATTAGCTAATATACTTTTATAGCGTTTTAATTGTTTCTCGCAACAATTGTTAGAAAATTTAATCACAATGTTCGCATTTGGATTATTATAAACAACTTCATTAAGCATATCTTCAAAGGAATAATTTACTTTACAAA